>JBAZWT010000017.1 GCA_041660205.1 Candidatus Babeliales bacterium | reverse complement strand
AGAAAAAGATGTGGGTAAAAGCATGAGCTTGCTTCAGACCACGTATAGATGAGGCCGAAACAAGCTCATGCTTTTACCCACATCTTTTTGCTGATCATTTGTAGTATAGGCATCAAGCTAACTTTACCACCTGTCTTAAAATAAAGAATATGCCGTGCTTCCAGCACTCAGAGATTATTTCTGCATGAACCAGGCCTGGACGGCCTGGCCTGTGACATGCCGGCCTTACAGGCCTCTTTTAGCTATATCTTGAGGCCTGTAAGGCCGGTATAACCGTCACTACACAATGGACTAAAATCGACTGATTTTATATCTCCACAAGGAATACAATGTTTGATTTCTACTTCATTACCCTTAATGACTATCTCACTGATAAGTAGTCTAAGAACACTTTGTTTGTTTTTTATCGAAAGGTTGCTTGAATTTTGCATCTCTAATCGTAAATCTTCTAATTGTAATTTCATATTCTGAGCTTGTTGCTCATTAAATTTCAAATTTTCTAAAGTTTTTTTCTGTTTTAATGCCGATTGCTGTCTTATATCTAAATTTTTTAAACGCGTCTTAAGTTCTACTAGTGTTAAACTTTCTCCTTCCTGATAGGCATCTAACAGCTTATTTCGTGCTTTTGCTATCTTTATTAACTCCTTTTCTAACTCCCTAATACTTTCTTCAACTTTCTTAACATCTTGATTTTCAAGACTTCTGCGAATCATTTCCTCTTCTATTAAACGAGGATTTTGAAGTAATTCAATTATGTGAGTCCAAACAATGCGATCAAGCTCTTCTTGTTTTACTGAAGGTGCTTGACAATTATATCCATTTAAACGTCGCCCACAACCATAGTAAGAATACTTTGCTGAACGTTTTTTTTTATAATATGACCCCCCACAATATCCACAAACAAGTAATCCTTGCAGTATTGAAGGTTCACGGGTGTTTCTTGAAGATTTCTTTATGTTTTCTATTAATTTATGTTGTGCAGTTTCAAATACATGCTCTGATATAATTGAGGGAACGCTTATTGGTATCCAAAATTCCTTGGGCCTTATTTTACTAGCATTAACTGCTGTCAGTCGTCTTTCACCTTTTGAAGTTCGATGAATACGTCCAGGCACCCCCTCACAACGTTCTGTTTTTCCAAAGTGAGCCACCCCAATATAAGTTTCGTTTTTTAGAATATCTCTAACCGTTGATGTACACCATTTATTTTGGCCTTTTGGTGATAAAATTCCATCTAACTCAAGCTGTCGACATATTTTCGAAATAGAAAAGTGTTGCTCAGTATAGTAAGAGAATATTTTCCTTACAATTATTGCATCGTTATTTATAACATAATGAGCTAAAACACCTTCTTTTTTTGTGATATAATCGTAACCTAAAGGTGCTGTTGGTATAACTGAAACACTCCCTTGCTTTGCTCGATGATTACGACCTCTGCGACATCTCTCAGCAATTTGAGCACGCTCGTATTCAGCAAAAATACTCTTAAAATGTAATGAAAGTTGCTCCTCTGGATTTTTAGCTTTAGGGGTATTCAAAAATACAAGATCAACATGTTTTTTTTGAAATTCCATTTCCAATATTAATTGATATGCATATTTTCGACTTAGTCTATCTGGTGAATACACTAAAACAGTATCTACATCACCTTCTTGAATTAGCTCTCTCAATTCATCTAAAGCAGGCCGTTGTAGTATAGAACCGCTATATCCCTCATCTGTAAATGTCCAGCCTGTGGGAATGACATAACTTTCTTTATTTGCAAATTCAATTAATGCAGAGACTTGGCTTTGGATATTATCTCCTTCCTTTTGTTTTAGAGAGGAGACTCGAGCATAAATTGCGGCGTTCTTCTTCATTATGTTTAACCTCGCCTTTTAACAGAATTTGATATGCTTGAATTAGATTGTTTTTTGCTTTTTTTTGTTTGATGCTTGGTGATGTTGTCATTCTTACAGTCAGTTTTTGTTTCATTTATGCAGAGTGTAGATTGAGTGTGTAGAGCTTGAGATTTTCTTGAAACTGGAACAATATGACAAGTTATATTTTTTTTGAAGTAAAATTGGTCCATTGTGGAGTGACGGTTATATCACAGGCCAGGTCGTCAGGCCTGGTTCATACGGAAGCACCTTTTGAGTGCTGAAAGCACGGCATATTCTTCTTTAAGAAAGAGGATTTCAATGCTAAATCTTTGTTGACCTGACGTGTATGAGATAATTGTCACTTAGGTAGCTGATCGAACGTTGCGCAGAAATCAGCTACACTTTTTAAGGCTGCATGGCCTTTTTCATCAAATTCATTACCATCGACAAGTTTGTTTAACATTTTAATAAAATCGTGTCGGCCATTGGTATCGAAGTTAAAAGCATCCTCGTAATTTCTGTAAAAATATTCGCTTCTATAAGAGGGATTGATATCTTTACCTACATAATTGAATAAGATCTCTTTATAATTGGTATCTTCATAGTGAAAAGATAAAGAAATATGAAAAGTATAATTGTTGACGTCCTTACAAACGTTTAGATTCCAACAATGAATTGAATTTTTCTTTTTAACGTTTATATTGTAAAATGAAGCCTTTATCCAAAAAGGTTGTTCTGGTTCAGATTTATGAACATAACTCGTGTAATGCTCTTGAGGTGGAATGAGAGATATTGTTTTTAACTCTAAATGGGGTAGCTTTTTTGCACTATTGTTCATATAATTCAAAATTAAATTAACTAGGTTTTGTAACATGATATTTGGCTAATACGTTGTAACTTTTTG
>JBAZWT010000016.1 GCA_041660205.1 Candidatus Babeliales bacterium | reverse complement strand
TTTTCTGGTTGGATTAATTAGATATTTGCGATACTCACAAATGTAAAGCAGTTAAGGGCTAGTCTTAAAAGTTCTAAAATAGTCCCCTACGGGACGCCATACTACGCGTTACTTTGTAACAAGCTTCCTACTACGTTAACACTTCGTAGGACTATGTCGTATGGTTTGCAACCAGCTAAAAAATTAAAATCCACTCAAGCAGTCCTACTACGCACTGCTTTGCAGTTAGCTACGAATGACTACGTCGGATGGATTTTTTTTATGTGTAGTTTTTTGTCTCATGTGTATAAAACGAGGTCACTGTGAGTTTAGGGCTAACAATAATTTAGGCTATATTCGTACAAATATCTCTGATAAACAACGGTGGCCCATCATGACTCTTTTTAGAGCAATGAATAGAAGAACAAATAATTAGAAAATAAAACAACAATTGAGTCATTACTACTCCCATCTAATTACTTAGTTGGACGTGGAGTTGAAGGAGCTTTAGTGTCACCTTTATCTTGCTGTTTAGGCGAAGGAGTTGGAGGTGTTGGCACTTCTATTTTACAGAACAATCTTGGCGTAGCATCGATTGCTACTGTAGCTAGCAATGTGATTAGAAATAGTGACTTGTTTGTATTAGTCATTTTGGGCCCTTTTGGTTATCACTCGTTTGAGTGAGATTGGTAATATACTGCTTAGTGCTCCCCTTCAAAACACTCCACCTTTGATTGAATCATTATACGATAACATAACCAAACTTCAACAAGAGGTTTAGGTGTTTTTAATAAGATGTAATTATTTTATGAATAAAAAAACGTAAAAAATTATTTACTAAGAGTAAGTTTTGTACTTTATAAAAACATTTCTAAAAAACAAACCTGCGGTTTTTTAAGTCGCAGGCTTGTTTGAGCGCCCAGTATGGGCGCGTCCTATAGGGACTGTAAATAAATAACCATTACATTTGGGGCTGATGGTGTAGTTCCATTTTGCTGATGCACATACTTCATGGCAACGTGGTTTAAATGAAAATACTTAGGGATTACTCCGTCAGTATTTTCCTAAAAAATTTTGCTTTGCTTCTATTTCAGAGGCAATATTAAAATTTGTTCGACAAAAATTAAACAATCAACCACGAAAAATTTTAAACTTTTTTCACAACTTTAACTTTTTAGCCAATAATGTAAACTAGTAGGAATTATACATTAGTGTTGCACTGGTGAGTTGAATTCACCAAATAAATTAACAATGAGAAAATAACATAAGGAATCGGCAATGGTTGCGTATAAAAAGTTTTTTTCAGTATTCAGCATAATCTTTATAGCATTCTGTCTACAAACTTGTACAAATAATTCGCAAAAACTTGAAATACGCTTTATCGATTTTAACGATGAGCACGAGATCAATTCTTTGTACAGTTTTTTTTCAGATAAAGGAATAGAAGAGAGTTCTGAAGTTTCGATTGCTAAGATAAAAAATTATATAGACGAAAGCAAATATTATCTGAAAAAGTGTAAGTCTGAAAAGTATCATATTATCATTGCGAAAAAAGGTTATAAAATATATGGTGCAGCCATTTTTTTTCTTTTTAAAAATCATGATTTTTGGTTAAAAACTATCGTAGTCGATAAAAAATACAGGCGTCAAGGAGTAGCGACTGCTATGCTACAATTTTTACAAAAAATTCCATATATCGATACGATATATACCCATATAACATCAGACAACATAGCTATATGTGCATTACTGCAAAAATTGAAATTTTACTCATACTCAAATATCAGCATCATGAAAAAATCATCTGATGACTTTGATCAGTATCTCAATCATCAAAATTCATTCACCATCTATCCTCTCGACAAAAATAACGAGTTAGATGTGAATAAAATGTGTCAATTGTTTGACGATGCAGAAATTTATAAAAAATTAAATGGATATGAACCACAAGAGCTTAAAAATTCTTTGCTAACTCCTGAATATCAAGCTTTTTTGGCGCATGATAGTAAGGGACAAGTTTGTGGAGCTCTTGTGTACATTGTTCTTTCAGATGACAGTGTTTATAAAATAGAATATTTAGCTGTTCACAAAGATTATCGACGTCAAGGAATAGCTAAAACTCTTATTCAAGCAGTTCAGAAACTTGCTTTTGATAACGAAATTAAAACATTGCAAATTGCTGCACTTGTTGAAAATACTAATGCCTTACATTGCTATCAATCAATTGGTTTTGTTGAAAAACATGTATCGATGAAAATGAAAAGTATCTGATTTAATAAAAATGGCCCGTGTAAAACGAGCCATTTTTTATGAGAATGTTTTTTTAAGCTAGCATCCAAAAAACAACTACAGCATAAATAATATGTCCTGCTGTAAAAGTGATTATGGCATTAGTTCCATAGTTTGATGCAAAATATCCCATGCGAGGAAGTTTGCCTTTTGCAGCGCATGCATTAAAGCGGTCAAGCTGAGGTAAAAGGCAGCCAGAAATAATTGTATGAATGCAACCAGCAACAATTCCTGCATGAAGCGAAAGTGAAATTTGAAACATGCCGATGACAAAAACATACACAAGCGCTAAGACAGCAGATGCAAAAAGATGAAATGAAAATCCGGCAATAAAGTTGATCGTGCCTGATGATCGCTTTGTGAGCAGACAGCCCATGTAGGAAGTAAGATCTAGGGTGGTAAATTTTACCAGGTTTAAGATCATAGCAGCCATGCCCATGATAATTCCTGCAAGAATTCCAACTTTACAGATATAGATAATTTCGAACATTTTTTCTCCTTTTTTAGGACGTTTAGTTATAACTTTTGTACGGTAGTAAACATTATCGTAAATGTAAAGATGTCTCTATCGAAGCGTAAGTCATAATTCATGACAGACTATATCAATGAGATATTGAACTGTGTTACGAAAGATTTTCAGAAGTATTATCGTTTTAAGGAGTTTTTATGTTGTTTGCGAAAAATAATTTGGTGGGGTTACTGTCTTTTACCTCGCCACATAAAAAAAGTATTTTGTTGGCGTCCATCTATTCTGTCATCAACAAAGTGTGTGATATTATTCCAGAAATTTTAATGAGTGTTGCAATCGATGTTGTCGTAAGTCAAGAAAAGTCCGTTATTGCTCAGTTCGGAGTTTTAGATCCGATGTATCAATTGTATGTGGTGAGTGGTCTGATGGCAACCTTTTGGATATTGGAAGCAATTTTTGAGTATTTATATTATGTAACATGGCATGATCTAGCTCAAGAAATTCAACATGATTTACGTTTGCAAACATATCAAACGATGCAAGGCTTGGATCTGGAATATTTTGAAACTAAAACAACTGGTGGACTCTTGACTGTTGTTCAAGAGGATATTGCTCAAATAGGGACTTTTTTTAGCCAGATCCCGAATGAATTGATTCAATTAATGATAAGTACTATAGGTCTGGGAGCAGTGTTTCTGTATATTTCGCCCAAGGTTTTTTTGTTAACGTTGATACCGATTCCTTTCGTGATTTATATAGCCTATTATTTTCAACATAAATTAGCTCGATTGTATGAAAAATTGCGTCAGGCGTCAGGTAAGATTTCGAATCATACGATGTATCGTTTGCATGCTATTTCTGCGATAAAAAGTTATACGACTGAACAGTATGAATTAAAGCGTTTACATAATGAAAGTAATCATTTTAAAAAGATTTTTGGTGATTCAAGTAATGTTACGGCTTTGTATATTCCTTCGGTTCGCTTAGCTATTATGGTTGGATTTATTACAGCAATGATTGTTGGGGGACAACTTATATTGCAAGGATCTATTGAAATAAGTATGTATGCGATACTTATGTTTTTAATGCAGCGTTTTTTGTGGCCATTTACAACAGCATCACATATCGTAAATTCATATAAAAAAACAGTTACTTCTGCAAATCGTATTGTGGCTGTTTTGCATGCTAAACCAAAAATTATGAGCGGAACAGAATCGTTTTCTGTTAAAGATATGAAAGGAGAAGTTGTTTTTGAGAATATTGCTTTCTCATATCCTAACGGAGTGGAAGTTTTTAAAGATTTATCGTTTGATATTCCAGCGCAAACAACAGTGGGCTTTGTAGGAACAACGGGATCTGGAAAAAGTACTATCGTGCAATTATTATTACGGTTTTATGATATACAAAGTGGGTCTATTGCTATTGATGGCCGTGATATAAAAAATATGAAACTTGATGATTTACGAGAGTCGATCAGCCTTGTAAGTCAAAGTGTGTACATGGTTGATGGAACCATACAAGACAATATTTCCTATGGTACGTTTCAAGCATCACAAGATGATATAATCAAAGCTGCCCAAATGGCACAAGCACATGATTTTATTATGGAAATGCCGCAAGGATATCAAACAGTTTTGCATGAATATGGAAAAAATCTTTCAGGTGGTCAAAAACAAAGACTCTCCATTGCACGAGCCTTACTGAAAAAATCTCGTATCTTAGTTTTTGATGAAGCAACGTCAGCTCTTGATAATGAGACTGAATCTTTAATTTCAGAGTCAATGGATCGTTTAAGAAAAGATCATACGATTATTATTATTGCGCATCGTCTTTCAACCGTGCGGCAAGCAGATATTATTTTTGTTTTAGATAATGGCCAGATAGTAGAATCTGGATCTCATGACGAGTTGATGGAAAAAAATGGAGTCTATGCTCAATTGTGGAATGTATAAAAAGGATGATAGTTTATGAAAAATATGTGGCCTCCTCAAGATCAAGTATTGTGGTATCTCAAGCGTGAAGCACCAATGCCATTAGTTGCAGATATACATGTAGAAGTTGCAATCATTGGTGGTGGCATGGCGGGTCTGAGTGCTGCACTTGAGTGTGTCAAACAAGGGAAAAAGGTTGCAGTTTTAGAACAATTTTATTGTGGCTCTGGAGCAACGGGAAAAAGTTCTGGATTTATTACTCCAAATGCTGAACTTTCATTGACCGATTTTACAAAGCGATTTAGCCAGCAAGATGCGGCTAAAATATGGAATTTTATTAGTGGCGGCGTTGAAAATATCCGAAATAATATTGTGGACAATCAATTTGATTGTGGTTACGCGCCTGCTCGTTCACTTATGGTTGCTTCCAGCAAGAGTGTGCTTAAAGACTTTGCCATTGAGCATGAAAATTTACAAAAATTAGGATTTAAGTCAGAGCTGTATGATGCCAAAAAGGTTCATGAATATATTGGATCAACGGGTTATTTTGGTGGTTTAGCGTATGAAGATACTTTTGGGATTAATGCTTACGGCTACTGCCAAGAAATGAAAAAACACTTGCAGCTTTTAGGTGTGCTTATTTTTGAAGAAACACCTGTGACAAGCATTCATGATCACACAATCATTACTGGCCAAGCAAAAATTACTGCTGATTATATCATTGTATGTACCGATAGATTTACGCCAAAATTAAATATGCTTTCTCAGGATGTGTATCATGCTCAAAATTTTGTTATGGCATCGCAACAATTAACCGATGATCAGATTCATGCAATTTTTCCTAAAGAAAAACTGATGATTTGGGATAGTGAGCTGATTTATAATTATTTTCGCGTGACGGCAGATAACCGACTGTTGCTTGGCGGTGGAGATTTGTGGACAACTTATGCATCTAAAGAAACTCACAATCATGATTATATTGTTAAAAAATTAACCAATTCATTCCGTAAAAAATTTCCTCAAGTTGCTATCCAGTTTGAGTATGTGTGGCCAGGTTTGATAGGTATTTCAAAAGATATTGCTCCAATGGTAGGACCTGATAAAGATTTTAAACATATTTATTATGTTGCAGCGTGTGCAGGACTGCCAATTGCTGCGGCATTTGGAAAGTATAGCGCTCAGCATATGTTTGAAGGTCGAACAGATATGGATAGTTACGTTAGTCCATATCGTAGCTTTCCGATTGGTGGGAGATTACAGTCAGCTTTGGGCACAAAATTATCTTTTGCGTTGTGTAATGTGCTAAAACAAAATATCCCTTAAGGAGCTGGATCCTCTTAAGTTTTTCATAAAAATATAATACACTGAAAGAAAATCTATTTATCAACAAGGAGTTTTTATGGAACATGGACCGATAAAATTAGGCATGATCATTTTAATGCAACCAGATCTGCCAAAAGCTGTAGAGTTTTACAAAAAATTAGGAATTCCTCAAAAATTCCATCTTGAAGGAAAATGGGCGGAATTTGATCTTGGTTGTGTCAAAATTGGACTATGCCCAACAGATCAAGCGCAAGACAATATTCGCACAGGCGTTGTGTTTGAAGTGCTAGAAGATCTTCTAGCCTTGCACAAAAAGCTGCAAGCTGAAGGCGTGACGTTTGTAAACGAGCCAGTTGTAGCTCCACATGGAGTTATGGTTGGGATTAAAGACCCAGGAGGAAACGTTTTGGATCTGTACCAAGCAACTCCTGACAAACTTCAAGAGTTTGCACAGAAGGCTAAAGAAGCAAAATAAATAAGTTTTCACAAAAAGGGACCGCTGCAAAAGTGGTCCTTTTTCTTTATCTGTACACTTTTTCCTTGCCAGAAAGGCATTGAAGATTTTAGGGTTTAAGCTATAATTATAAGTGTGGAAGCCTGGATAAAAAGGCAGCCATAAACCACAGAAATTCGTTACATTTTATAAACAAAAGGGTGTTTATATGTTTGAAAAATTTCGGCCACTCGGTAACAATGTTTGGATTAAACGAATAGAAGAAGAAACTAAGACCGCTGGCGGACTTTATATACCCGATGCAGCTAAAGAAGAAACTCAAACTGGTAAAGTTATGGCAGTAGGGTGTGGTCTTAAAAATGACAAAGGTGATCTTATACCTATGCAAGTCAAGGTTGGTGATACTATCTTTTTTGGTAAATATGCAGGAACAAAGGCTGGGGAAAAGTTCTTAGTTCTTAAAGAAGATGACATTCTAGGTATTATCGAGTAATTGAAGAATTAAATTAGTAACCGTGAAGGGTTGTAAAGCATGGCAAAAAGAATCGTATTCGGGTCTCAGGCTCGATCAAAAATATTGGATGGGGTTAATATCCTAGCCAATGCGGTTAAAGTAACTCTCGGGCCCAAAGGCCGTAACGTAACGATCGAAAAATCATTTGGACCACCAGCTATAACTAAAGATGGTGTAACTGTAGCAAAAGAGATCGAATTAAAAGATAAGCTCGAAAATATGGGCGCTCAGATGGTTAAAGAAGTGGCAAGTCGCACAGCTGACGTAGCTGGTGATGGAACAACAACTGCAACTGTTTTGGCTCAAGCTATTTTTCAAGAAGGTAACAAATTCGTTACTGCGGGCGCAAACCCTATGGAATTAAAGCGTGGAATCGACAAAGCTGTTGAGGCGGTGGTCAAATCACTCAAAGCAATGGCAAAGCAAGTCACCAACAAAAAAGAAATTGAGCAAGTTGCTACAATTTCTGCAAACTACGACGTAGCTATTGGTCAAATAATTGCTGATGCAATGGAAAAAGTTGGCCAAGATGGTGTGATTACGGTTGAAGAAGCGAAAGGCACTGAAAACGAATTAATCGTTGTAGAAGGTCTACGATTTGATCGTGGATACTTGTCTCCTTACTTCGTGACTGATTCTGAAAAAATGGAAGCAGTCTTAAACGATCCATTGATTTTGTTGTGTGATAAAAAAATATCCAATATGAAGTCGCTTATTTCAATTCTTGAAAATGTAGCAAAAAATGGCAGATCACTTTTAATCATTGCTGAAGACCTTGAAGGCGAAGCGCTTGCAACACTCGTTGTAAACAAAATTCGCGGTACTTTAAAAGTAGCTGCGGTTAAAGCTCCTGGTTTTGGTGATCGTCGTAAAGAAATGCTTGAAGATATCGCAATTGTTACTGGCGGTGTTGTGATTTCTGAAGACAAAGGTATGAACCTTGATACAACAATGGAACAAGATTTAGGTCGTGCTAAAAAAGTAATATTGACCAAAGATGAATGCACCATTATTGAAGGTCTTGGATCTGAAGGTGCTATCAAAGGTCGTGTTGCTCAAATCAGAATGCAAATTGAAAATTGCACGTCAGAGTACGACTCTGAAAAGTTGCAAGAACGTTTAGCAAAGCTTGCTGGCGGAATTGCAGTGATCAAAGTTGGTGCTGCTACTGAAGTTGAAATGAAAGAGATCAAAGATCGTATCGATGATGCTTTAAGTGCAACAAGCGCAGCCGTTGAAGAAGGTATTGTAGTCGGTGGTGGTTGTGCATTACTTCATGCTCAAACAGCTTTAAATGATCTACAACTTTCTGGTGACGAAAAACTTGGTGCTCAAATTGTTCGTCGCGCTATCGAAGAACCGCTTCGCATTATCGCTTCAAACGCTGGTCATGAAGGTTCTGTAGTGGTTAACGCTATTGCTGGCTATACCGCTAAAACTGGAAACGACACTATTGACGCTGCTAATGTGAAAATGGGCTTTGATGCAAAAGAAGGCACATATGTAGATATGATTGCGGCAGGGATCATCGATCCTGTGAAAGTAACTCGTTGTGCATTGCAAAATGCAGCATCGATTGCTGGACTGCTACTGACAACTGAAGCAATGATTTGCGACATTGAAGAAGAGAAAAAAGATCATCCAATGCCTCCTATGGGTATGGGCGGTATGTCTGGGATGATGTAAGAAGCATAGTTACATAGAGTTTAAAAATAAAAAAAGAGAGAAGCTGGCATGGTGCTAGCTCCTCTCTTTTTGTGTAATTAATTAGGAAAGATTCATGAAAAAATTATTATTTTTATGTGTAGCTTTATTCACTTTTTCATCAGAAAAAGCAAATGGTTGCTGTAACAACGTTTTAAATGGCGTTGGACTTGGTGGATATTGGGAGTTGAGTGAAACTTATTATCCAAAAACTGTTAAATATTTTGATGCTTTACGCGTTAAGTATCCAGAAGCTTTAAAAAATATTCCAATTATTATTTGGAGTGGACCTTGTGCTGATAATGATACTATTTATTTTGCTCATAAATGGATTGAAGAATTAGAAAAGGGCAATAAATTTTATAAAGAAATGACTGAGTGGATTTTGCTGCATGAAGCTGGTCATATTCATAATTTAGATATTGTAAAATCACAAATTGCTTTGGCTAGTATGATTGTAGCGCCATATTTAATTGATGCTGTTGTGTCATCTCTTGATTTGTCATTGAATAATAGAAATAAAATAGCAGTTGGTAGTCTTGCTGTAGTTATGGCATCATATGTATCTATGATTTATATGCAGGCAACTAGAGAATATGCGGCAGATGATTTTGCTATGAAGCATTGCAGTAATCCACAAGCTTGGATCGCTGCTTATGAATTCTTAGATCGTTTTGCTCCGTTAGGATTTTTACCTGGTATTGCGCATTCATTTACTAAGTATCGTTTATCTCGAATTAAAGCAGAATTTAAAAATAAATTTGGCTACGAATTAGTAGTTGTTCCGCAAAGTGTTGATCCATCATATGATAAAGATGAGCCTGTTGCGGTGGTTGCTTAAAATTAGATAATTTAGAGTTTTAAAAATAAAAAAAGAGAGAAGCTGACAATGCACAGACTTCTCTCTTTTTGTTTGTTCAATTTTTACAAAGAAAAAGCCCTTGAGATTTCTCAAGGGCTTTTTTAATGAAATGATTTTTAGTTATTTAGTATCTGTAGAATAAACAGGAGTTATTGCCATTCCAGTAGATGATTGAATTGGAGTGCCATATACTCGAACAGGCAGAGGACGTGTTATTGCTTGCTGGATAAGCAAAGCATCGACTGTTTTAAAAGTTCCTGTTTTGCCAAAAAATTTTAAATCTTCGCGTTCTTGTTCTTGTGTACCAGATACGCGTATTCTTTTGCTTAATTCTGCATGTTCTAGATTATACATTTCTTCAGGTGATAATGTAGGTTCTGGTGTATTGCATGGTGCTGCAGTGCCAGAATAATTTTCAGGTGTATTGCATGGTGCAATAGCGCCAGGAGTAATTCTTTCAGGTGTATTGCTTGGTGCAGTAGCGCCAGAAAAATCTTTAGGTTCTTGAGCATCAGGTGAAATTTCAGAAGTATTCGGAGTTTGTTTAGCATCATATAGGGCAGAAGATGAAAGTCTTGCTGTTAATGAAGAAGATGAAGGATTTTGCTGCTCAGGAGAACTTCCATTTTGTGAAAAACGAAATGAACGATTGAGTGAATCATGTTGATTTGATACAGGTTTGTTGGACCATGCTGCGTAAGGAGGAGTGTCTGGATGAAAAGAAACTCCTTTTGGATTTTGGCTTGCTTGCGTCAAAGCTGTTGCAAAGACGATAGTCATTAAAAGCGATTTATTCATGAAATTAGTCCCTAATTGTTTGAAATTGAAAAAAATGGTTTTACAAAAAGTATACCAATGTTTTTCTATTTGTCGAATTCGCACTTTTTTAAACGAATATGTTGCCAAGACTTGATAGGCTGCGTTTATACGAAAATCATTTAATTTTTAAAATGTGAATCCAGCCTTAGCCCATCCTCCCCACAAACATAAAGCTGCGTTATTTTGGGAAGCTTCAATAAATAATCCTAGGTTGGCAAATAAATCACGTTTTACGCCTTTGTTTCCATATCCAATGCTTGCAAATCCTCGATGAGTAATGGTTGGACGCATGCCGCCAGAAAATCTATCAAGATCTCGAATATCGATATATTTATTTTGTTGTACAAACGTTGCTGTAGGGCAGCAATATGATTGTCCATCTGGTGCCGCAACAAAATTAATGGTACTTTCACTTGCTGTCTGTCCGAGTTCTGTGAGTGAAAGAGCTTCTACGGCGCCAGTAGTAGAATTGATTTTTGCTAAAACGCCATCTTCATTAATAAATGCGATACCATATCGACCGTCTTCCCATCTGTATTTGTCATCGCCAGCTTTTGGTTCTGGTGTTAAAACTTCACTACCATGTGACCAAAGTTCATATCCAATTTCACCCATGCTATCGTGATATTTAAACCTAAAGCCTGTTGCGAAGTTGACAATATTGAAAGGTTCAACGCGTGATCGAAGCGTTAAAGCATTCATAGCGGGAACAGTTTCATTTTTGTGGCGATCATAAAGTTTCATGTAGCGAGAGTATGGTTTATCTTTCAGGTCATATGTTCGCAGTTGGTGATTACGCATTAAAAAGTTATTGCTGAAATCAAAAAAGAATAAAATACGAGAAATTGCATTATCTGATTTTTTGCAAATAGGAAATTGGAAAAGTGCTTGCGCATTGATAACAAAGTGAGAATTAAATCCTTGTATTGGTAAAAATAGTGCGCCATTACAGTCTTGTTCAACTAAAGGAACGATAAGTCCTGTGCTGGAAATAATATGTAGATCATCTTCTGTTATATATTTTGTTCCAAGTGAAATTTGAGCTTGGGTAAGTCTGGTAGAAGAGTGATTGCATTCTAGAATTTTTGCGAATTGAAAGCTTGGTTGGCTAAAAGCTTTAGCTACATCTGCTTTTCCTTTAAATCCAATATTATTTTCTATCCATGTTATTGGTATTGCTATATCAATAAACCAGCTGTGAAAGAATTTGTTTTCAAACATTGGCTTAAGGTCTTGAAGTATTTCAATCATGACACTTGCTTGGCGTTGACGTGGTTGCAGAGTGAATGTTGAACCGTGGGTACTTGTTACACCAATCCATTGGCCTAAAATATCTCTGCCAAACGATGGAACGGTATATTGACCTAATGTTGGATCGATAACCATTTGTCCTTGCGGGGTAGTTGTGAAATTGTTTGATGGACTTCCTGCTGCAACAACTAATTCTTTTTTTCCGTTGAATAAAAAGTATGCAGGATTTTCTAAGTTATCATAAGATTGAGCGTAGATTGGACATATTTGAAACGTCATACCTTTTTTTGGAGCTTGGTATTTATAAGCAAAGTCGTTCCAAGATGTTTGATTAATGCCGATAGAATCAAATACAGGTCGTGTCAACATGAACATGTGATTGGTGTAATCTCTGAGCGCAAAGCTGTTTTCATGGCAAAAGATGACACACAAAAAGGCAATAATTTTATATTTCATTCTACGTTCCTTTCTCCAAGGTTGTTCTGTCTTTGCTTGTACCATATCATATAACTTTATTTTTGATAATTTTAAAAATCAATCTGTTTTTGTACCCATTACTTTTATGCAAGATATTGTCATTGTTTTTACTATTTTTTTATATTACTTTGGTGCTAAGCAAACGACCTCTGACAACCTTACTTTGAAAGTTACTCTATGATGAAAAATTCTTTTTTCAAAATCTTTTTGTTCTTAACTTTTTTTTGTTGTGAAGGATATGTTTTTTCACAAAAACAAAACAGTAAAAACTCTAAAAAAACTGATTATGTATTTAAGGTTGGACCGCTTAATGCTTCAAAAAAATGCACAGAAAATTTTTTACAAAATCATCCATTACTTTCTGTAAGCATTCTTGCATCCTCTCTTGGAGTTTGTTTGTATCCCGATAAAATTCAAGAGCATCGAGGAAAACTTTTTATAGGAAGTTTGGCAACACTAGCAATAATGTATTACAAAAAAGAAAGAGTTTTAGACAGCATTTGCCAGCCTGATTTTGATGATGATCTAGAAGAAATGATAGGTGGGTATGATGATAATTATGCTGCGTTTTCACAGTCTGGTTCTCGAATTTATTATCCTGGTGAAATCCTTACTACTTTTAAAGATGTGGCTGGACTTGAAACGGCAAAAGAAGATTTGTCTGATATTTTAATGTTTCTAAAAAATCAAAAAAAGTTTACCGATATTGGTGCGCTTGTTCCTAAAGGTGTTTTACTTTCGGGAGCTCCTGGAAATGGAAAAACACTTTTAGCTAGAGCTCTAGCAGGTGAAGCGCAATGTCCATTTTTATATATCAACGCATCTGAATTTATTGAAGCTATCGTTGGAGTTGGTGCTGCGCGAATTCGTCATTTATTTGCAGTGGCAAAAGAACTTGCTCCATGCATTATTTTTATCGATGAAATTGATGCAATAGGGCGGACGCGGTCACCTCACGGATCTGGTGTTGAAGCAGAATTAGCTCAATCATTGAATCAATTACTTGCTGAAATGGATGGATTTGAACAACAAGAAAATCCAGTTATTGTTATAGGAGCAACTAATCGCGTTGACGTGCTTGACGGCGCATTGCTGCGACCAGGACGATTTGACAGAAAAGTTACAATTCATGCGCCATTTGTTCAAGATCGCAGCAAAATTTTAAAAGTTCATTTGAAAAAAATAAAATCATCAAAAGATATTGATGTGTATAAAATTGCGATAGGGACACCAGGGTTTTCGGGAGCAGAGTTAAAGCAGCTTGTTAACGAAGCAGCCATTATTGCAATTCGTGAAGGCAAAACAATAGTCACCATGGATCACTTTGATCAAGCACGAGATTACATGCTGTTGGGCCGTGAAACAAAAGGTATGGATATATCGAAAAAAGAACTATGGCAAACAGCAGTCCATGAAGCTGGACATGCTTTAGCCTGCGTGTTTCAAAAAGATGCTGCTCCTTTGTACAAAGTTACCATTACGCCGCGTGGCGGAGCTCTTGGTTTGACGTTTAGCATGGATAAAGAAAGGTATCATTGCAGTGAGGCTGATATTCGAGCAGAAATCATTGTGCTGCTTGGTGGAAGCGTGGCAGAAGAAATTATGTATGCTGGTCGAGGCGCTGGAGCATTGTCTGATTTACAGAAAGCTCGCGAGCTCGCAACCAACATGGTGATGCGATTTGGTATGACGCAGGAATTTAAAGACGTAACGTTTGATGAGTTTATATACGATCAAGTTCATTTACCTAATGATATTGCAACCAGCTTGCATAAAGCGGTAGCAAAAATCATTGACGAATGTCGAACTGTTGCATGGCAAATTGTAACTGATCATAAAGCGCAGTTAGAGCAGTTAGTTGAAATGCTTCTTAAAGATGGCACGGTATTTGGCAGCGATGTGTATTTACTTTGTGGCGCTCTGCAGCCAGATATTTCATATTCACTGGGTGAATAAAATTTTTCTGAAATTAAAATTTCCCAACACTTTTATCGAAGGGCTGGTTTACTTACGTAATTTAAATTCGCTTTCACGCCTACCATTACGTGATTTATTCACGTAATCCATGCCTTCTTCTTTGTGGATACCGCGAATTAATCGCGGTATGGTAGAGAGTGGGAGAGGGTTTCAGAAGAGGTCTAATAATTTTTTTTCAACTATAAAGACATACTTTTTGTTTGTTCATGTAAAATCATACATTCTGCAAGTTCTTTAAAAAGTGGCGCAGTAATCATAGAAGCATAGGTTGCTCGTTTTGAATCTTTAACGTAGCAAACAATAACTCGTTGATAGTTATCTTTTTGTATAGCTCCAATAAATGTGTAGAGATGTCGATTATCATCATATTTACCATTGATTAAAATATTAGCTGTTCCTGTTTTACCAAGTATTTTGTAACCAGCAATTTGAGCACGTGTACCACTACCTGTTTGTACCGTAGCTTCAAGAACTGTTAAAACATCATCTAAAGTTTTTTGAGAAACCAATGGTCCTGTTTTTTCTACGGTGTCGTCTTTTATTAATTTTGGCGTAACTAAATAGCCACCATTGATAAGCAAGCTAAATGCGCGTGCAAGCTGCAGAAGAGAGGTGGTAATTTCATATCCGTATGAAAGTGATTGAATGGAGTAAGCAGACCAATTTGATGGATGATTTACAAAACCTTTTTGCTCTCCTGGAAAATTAAGGCCAGTTGACTGTCCAAATCCGAGTAATTTATAATAATCGTATAAATCAGCTCCAAGGCGTTTGGCAATTTTAACTGTTCCTATGTTGTTTGAATATTTTAACACTTCAAGAAATGAAATTTTTCCATGTGGCTGTATGGTTCTAATGCGTAAGTGATCGAGTCTTGTCTCTTTAGTATCTTCACAGTCAATAATTTCATCAAGAGCAGTAACTCCTTCTTGAAGAGCTGCAAGTGCCATAAAGACTTTTAAAACAGAACCACTTTCAAAGCAGTTGGTGATAGGTCTATTTTTCGTAGTTTCCATATCTAAAATTTTGGTGTTGTTTGGGTCGAAATGTGGATATGAAACAACGGCAAGTATTTCTCCGGTTTGTGGATCCATAGCTAAAGCACCAGCTTCCTGAGAGCCATAGCGCTCAACTGCTTCGTTTAAAATGGTCTGCATTTTAAATTGAATGTCAGCATCAATGGTAAGCGTTATCGATTGGCCGTCAGCGCCTTGCTCTTTTGTTTCTTTTGAAAAATAAAAATGATGTGACTTGGCATCTTTTTTTAAATTGAATGTGGTTGGAGTGCCTGCAAGTTGTTTGTTATATTGGCTTTCAATGCCGAATAAACCATTGTTATCAACGTCGGTGATACCTACAACGGTGCCCAGTGATTCGTAGGGATAAAATCTGCTTGATTCGTTGAGTAAATTAATATCTGTAAGATCTGCTTTTTCAATAGTAGCTATTTCTTCTGGAGTTAAATTTCGTTTGATAAACATGAAGTTTTTGGTACGAGATGACGGAAGCCGCTCGAAAGCTTGAGGAAAATGTTTTTGAAGGAAAGCAAAAAGCTCATCCGGCTTGGTTAGAGTTTTAGGCAAAATAAATGCGGCAACGCTGTCTTTATTAATCGCTACCGGATTATTGTTTCTATCGTAAATGTAAGCGCGCTGTGGGAGTGTTTGCAGGGTGATGTTGTACTGTTTATCGCCCAAGTTTTTAAAGAAAGAAGTTTGTCGAATTTGAATGAAATATAAATTTAAAATGATCATGCCATAGAGCAAAAAGAAGACAATAATCACGGTAAAAAATCTGAGATAATTATTATGTGTCGAATCCATTATTGCCCCCTAAACTTGTTTCTCAGAAATATTTTTCTCTACTCTTCGTCCTCGGGCTTGACTCCAGACTTCGCCAAGGCTTCGTCGGACTTGCGCCGGGGATCCAGCGTTAGAAATCTCATGATCATTTGTTTGCGCGCAAACGGTCTTTGCTTCTTTAAGTTTGATAGCGCTCATCTTTAAATTATTTTTTGCAAATGTTTGTATCGACGACAGTTGTTGTCCCTTGTGGTACTGCAACGTCAGCATTTTTTTTTGTTGTAGCAAAATCTCTTTTTGCTCAGTGAGCTGTTGATTTTCATACAACAATTTTATAATTTTGTTTTGCTTGTGTATCAATAAAAAAATGATAATCAAATTGATACACACGGCAAGTAAAAGCAATGTTTTATTTTTCATACTCGCAGCTTACACAAAAAAATTATAAATAAGCAAATCGACGTTAGTCGTCCTCTAGAAAGCCTGCTCCATATTTAAATGCATTTGAGTCAATTCTTTTTTGAATCGCTTGCTTGGGTTCAATTTGATACCGAAATCAACCTGAAGAGGCGTTGGTGATTTGATACGAATACCAATACCAACACTATGGCGATAGAAGAAATTGTTATTTATGAATTCTTTTTCAAAACATAAACCCTCTTTTTTTGCAGCAATTGAGAATTCATCACGGTAAGGAGTATCCCAACCAGCACCACCATCGTAGAAAATAACTCCGCGAGTACTTAAATTTGATGAAAGAGGAACAATAAATTCTACGTTAACGTTAAATGCTTTTGTTGCACCAAGTGAGCTGTCTCTCCAGTTAGGTCCAACTTGTCCGTAGGTGTAACCACGAATAGTTTTAGGTCCCCCTACATGGTACAGCTGCTTCCATGGAACATCTTTTCCTTTAAATGGATGGAGATATCCGACATTTCCATGAACGCCAAGTACTAGATCGTGTTCGTTAATAAGTGGTGTATACCATGAAATATCGAATTCTGTTTTAAAATAATTGAATTGAGGGTTTAACGGGGTTGCTACTTGTTCACATTTTAAAGGATGCTGAGCTTCTTCACATTGTGTTGATCCTGGAACAGTAATCTGTGCTATCCATTGCCATTGATGTCCGTGCGTGACGAATGCAACACCGTTACGTTGATCTTGGCTAAATGTTGTAATAAATGAAAGTTGATTTCCTGTTTGGAAGTTTTTATCAAGGAGTAATTGCGCAATGACCATATCGCCAGCACCAAGTCGTTTTGCTGCTTTGATTTTGTTTTCATAAATAATTCGTTCAATGTTAACTTCACTATTTACCGAAACTCCACCGAGAAGTTTACTGAAGTAACCAAGTCCAAGCACGCCGCCGATGGCACGTTCAAGTGGTGCATTTTCAGCGATAGAAATTTCATCATCATATTCAGAAGATTTAATAAATCCGTTTACTGTTCCTCGAATAGGTCTGTCAAAGATCCAAGGATTGCTTGCAGATGCCATAAACGCACGATATTTTTTTGAAATTTCAGCAGAGGTTGCAAACGCAAAACCTGAGCCCATAAAGTTTCGATCTCCGCAACCAACTGAAAAGCTGAGCCCTGTTTGAGGAGTAGATCGTGAAGTTGGTGATCCACCAAAACTTAAGTTTGCGTTAAAGTGACCAGTTTTTACTTCGTTAACAATAAGGTCTAAATCAGCATGAGTATCATCAATTCGAATTGTTTTCCAGTTAACGCCGCCTTTTGAATCAAAGTAGTTCAAGAGTCCAACGCATGCTTTGGAAAGTTCCATTTTTTGATTGGTGATTAAAGCGCCTTCATCAAGTAAAATTTGTCGTCTAATAACTTTATCACGTGTTTTTTTGTTTCCACGAATGGTAAGACGATTTAAGTATACTTGTTCTTTTAAATCAGAGTTGAAAGAAACTGATACGGTTTTATTCTCGTCATTAATATCGATACTTGGTTCAATATCTGCAAAGAGATAACCATGCTCTCCCCAGATCATACGGAGATTTTCCAGAGCGGTACGAATATTTTCTAGTGAATAAATTTGACCTTCGCGCAGAGGGATTATTTCTCTCAGGCGTTGCTCCGTTACTAAATGATTACCTTCGATATTTACATCTTTAATGGTGTATCTATCGCCTTCTTGAATGATGTAGGTGATATGATAATCATTTAAAGCAGGGTCTTGATGAACTTGTACGTCAGTAACTTTTGCATTTACAAAACCATTGTTTTTGTAAATTTCTTCGATCATGTATTTGTCACCCTCACACATTTCAGGACTGTATGTTCCTGAATGATCAAGCAGACCTCCAATCCAATCTTCTTTAGAAAAGATAACTCGTTTGAGTTTTTTGCTTGGAATTTGTTTATTTCCTTTAAAAGAAATTCTGTTCAGGTAAGATTTTTTACCTTCTTTAATGGTAAATTCTGCAGACACTTTACCATCATCACTATGTATAAGTTGACCAGTAATGTTGACGTGATGATAATTCTTTTTTCGATAAAATTTCTTTATTTTTGCAATAAGAGCTTTGAGTTCTTCTTGCTCAAGAGCGACTATTTTGTCAGATTTTAATTCTTCTTTTAACTCTTTTTCAGAGAAAGCTTTGTTGCCGACAAAAGTTACTTCATGCAGCTTTGGTTTTTCTTGAACAACAATGTGCAGATCAATTTCACCCGACTCAAGTGTTTCGCCGTAAATTTGTATTTGGTGAAATAAACCAAGGTTATACAAATTTTTAATCATTGTTGCTGTATAATTTACGTTAAATTCATCACCGACTTTTAAAGGTAAACGGTTGATGATTGAATCTTTTGAAATAGCAAGGTTACCAGAAACATGAATGTCTCTGATTTTTCGATGTGATTCATGTAGCTCAAGTCGCTGAGCATAATCAATTGCTTGGGGGAATGTTTGTATGGTAGGTTTTTTTGCTTGGGGATTTTTTTTGT
>JBAZWT010000015.1 GCA_041660205.1 Candidatus Babeliales bacterium | reverse complement strand
AGGGGTAAGAAAAATAGCATCTTTATAAAAAGTTATGTTATATGATAAGGTACATGAGATAATGCGCCATTAAAGGCAATTCTTGAACGGTTGATGATAAAGATGAGGTAATGTTATGGGTCAAGGTTTCTTGCAAGCTCTTATAAAAATGGGAGTTTTAAAAGCTGAGTTAGTTGAAAGTTTTAAAGAAGAAGCGCGCAGCTCCGGTATGTCTTTAGTTGCGTATCTTTTGAGTAAAAAAATAATAAGTCAGCAAGACGTAGCTCAGGCTTACAGTCAAGATCTTTCTATTCCATACATTGATCAGATTACCGAATCGATGGCAGACGCTGCGCTGCTTGGGAAAATTCAATTTCATTTTTTACGCCAAAACAATATTATCCCTGTTATCATTGATGAAAAAATAGTTATCATTTCTGCAGATCCGTACAAAGTACAACCAATTGATGAGTTAATGTTGCTGCTTGGTCGGCAAGTAACTCAAGCGGTTGCTCCAACATCTGTGGTGATCGATGCAATAAATCGATATTATCCGCTTGAAGGCACCAAGCAAATGATGGAAGAGCTTGAAGAGGATTCAAAGATTATTGAAGGCGAGCTTGATCTTGGTTCAATTGACGAACAAGATGTTTTGAGCATGGCGAGTAAAACGCCTGTCGTAAAATTAGTAAATCATATTTTATTTCAAGCGGTGAAACGTGAAGCTTCTGATATTCACATTGAACCGTATGAAAAAGAAGTGCGAGTGAGATATCGCGTTGATGGTGTGATGTTTCCAGCTTTAAACCCACCAAAGCGAATTCAAAGTGCTTTAATCTCTCGTATTAAAATTATGGCGAATTTAAATATTGCCGAAAAACGTAAACCTCAAGATGGTAGAATTGAAATTAAAGCTGCTGGAAAAGAGATCGATATTCGTGTTTCTGTTTTACCGGTAATTTATGGTGAACGTGTTGTAATGCGTCTTTTGGATAAATCAAAAACTTTTGTCAAACTTGAAACTCTTGGTTTTTCACCACGAGACTTTGCAGTGCTTGAACATGCTATCTCTCAGCCAAATGGAATTGTTTTAGTTTCTGGACCTACCGGTTCTGGTAAAACGACAACATTGTATTCGATTTTATCTCGAGTAAATTCTCCAGAGGTCAATTTGGTGACTGTTGAAGATCCTGTTGAATATCAAATCAGCGGCATCAATCAAGTGCAAGTAAATGAAAAAATAGGATTAACGTTTGCTGCTGCGTTGCGTTCTATTTTACGCCAAGATCCTGATATTATCATGATCGGTGAAGCCCGTGATACCGAAACTGTCCAGATTGCTATTCAAGCTTCTTTAACGGGACACTTGGTTTTTAGTACCATTCATACCAACAATGCTCCTGCAACAATCACTCGATTGATCGACATGGGCATTGAACCGTTTTTGATTGCTTCATCCGTAACAGCTATTTTGGCACAACGACTAGTCAGAAGACTCTGTGAAAGCTGTAAAAGAAAATACACGCCAGATCAAAGTTCACTTACAGCTCTTGGTATTACGCCTGAGCAAGCACAAAAAATGACATTTTATGAAGCAGTTGGTTGCCCTAAATGTATGAACTCTGGTTATGCAGGACGACTTCCTATTTTTGAAATTATGCAAATGACGCCTGGTATTTCTCAGTTAGTTGTGCAGCGTGCTGACTCTTTAAAGATTAAAGATCAGGCTTTAAAAGATGGTATGACGCTTTTGCTGCATGATGGTATTTTAAAAATCGAAGCTGGAATTACAACGATAGAAGAAGTTCTTTCTGTTGCATCTGCAGATTTTGATCCAGGTGAGTAAAAAGATAATTATTTTTGCCGCAACCTTTATCATGTTTGATATACTGTCCAAATCGTCAATACC
The DNA here is from genome assembly GCA_041660205.1 of Candidatus Babeliales bacterium. Taxonomy (NCBI): domain Bacteria; class Candidatus Babeliae; order Candidatus Babeliales; species Candidatus Babeliales bacterium. The sequence goes on along the minus strand of JBAZWT010000015.1, from coordinate 18,001 downwards.
TTTTTGAGATGATCAAACGATGAGTACCAACTATCCTGGATGGCTTAAAATTTTCTTACATGTTTTTTTAGGGCTTATGCTTGGACTTGCTGTTGCCCTTATCTATCTTTCGTCGAGTGAAACATTTCGACTTGCGGTTCAAGATAATATAGAAAAACAGTTTCAGCGTGATTATGATTGCACACTGAGCTGTCGCTTGGAAAAAATCAATTGGATGTCGCTAAAAATGCATTTTTCTGGAGTGCGCATTACGCCTACTATCAATAATCAGCAAAAAATTGATGAAGAGCAGTGGTCTATCGTTGCAGAAAAAATGACAGCAACAGCTTGCTGGTGGACGCTTGTAACTCGCAGAATTTTAAAAATTTCCCTTGGCTTTGAGCATGTCATAATGTTTGAATCTTTTGAAAAAGAGATTGTTGGATTGCCTCAATTTATTGCAAAAATGTTTGTGTTGGGTGACTCAAGCTTTTTAGTTTATGACGGCGTGTCCATTAAGGATGGCTTATTGTTTCTTAAGCGAAAATCTGACGATTTAAGTATTCAAGTTCCTTACCAGAGCAACATACACCAAGAGCGTGATGGAACGAGAATTCAGGCCTACCTGCAGGATGGAGCTGTAACGCGTAAAGATGCAAAAATTATAAACGATATTTCTGGTTCAATTACGATCAGCATGCCAAATATCGATATGCTGCAAAATATGGACGGACAGGTGCAATTAAACTACTGCGTGCATTCATCTACGCATAAGGGTAACGGATTTCTTGCGGGAAAAATGGAAAAGGGCGTTGGGCAGTTTGCTTTAAAAAGTGAAGATGGAGCAATTGTCATTGATCCGATAAAAATTCGATGTTTGAAAGACGAGTGTTTGTGCAGCGTTGCGATTTCTACGTCTTCCGAATTGATTAAATATTTTAATTTGCCCGATATTTTATCTGATGTGTGTGGCAGCGTTGGCGTTGAAATTGGTGTTGATTTGTATAATTTTTTCAAAACATTTCAACTTTCTGTGCTTCTTCATGATGTTACGTATAAAACGAAACCTCTTTTTCCCGGTGGTAAACTTTTGGTAGATCATCATCATGCAAAAGGTTTTTCTGGAACATTTCAACTAACAGATTCAATTATTTTTGATATTGATGTGTCTTCTGTTGACGCAACTACTCGGGGAGATGACAAAGAAATACGTATGAGTAATGTAGTACGTTTAATGCTGTCAACCGACTCGCACTTTGTTGTAGAAAAAGATAAATGTCATGTCACGTTGTCGTATGACAAACAAGGAGGCATTACTGGCCGATACGATGTTGAGCTGTTCAACACGAAACTGGATGAGTTAAAGCATGCCTCAGGTTCTATTGTTTTTTGCGACGGAAAGCTATTTCTGAAGGGATTTTTGCAAGATTTTGAGTATGAAGGAACCGTCCAGATTTTTCCAGATTTTGTTTTTGAAAAATTTCATGCAGTAAAAGATGATAAAGTGGTTATCGATTTTTCTACCGATGAGCAAAACCCTGAAAGCCTGCTAGGGTCGATAGATTTTTCTGTATTGCATGGTTTAGTTCCTGATCCATTTAAAATTTCTTTTGCGCAAGATGGAGCAATTTTATTTCAAGGTCATGTTAAAAATGGAATTTGTTATGCACGTTTGCATACGCAGCAAGCGCACATGAGAATTCCCAATATGTATAATGTAATTTCAAGCGCTACGGCTTCGTGCGAATTAAATTTTTACGAAAAAAGCATTGTGTTTAAAAATGTTGATATGCAGTGGTATGAGGGAAAAATTTCTTGCACTCGAGCAACAATGTTTTTTGACAAAACTGGTGCGTGCTATTTTGTTCATGTTCCATTGTTACTTCATAATCTTATGTTTAGCTGGGACAGGGGTGTTTACAGCCAGCTATCTGGTAGATTGCTACTCAGCAAGCAAAGTACAAAAGAGCTTTTCCATGTAGAGGGAAAGTTGATGCTTCAAAAGTCAGAGCTTAAAGAAAATCTTTTTTCTAGCGAGTTTCAAGAGCTTTTATCTGGAGTTGGTTATGGTCAGCAGCATGATCAGTTTGGCTTTGATTGTAGCTATGATGTATCAGTTTTCACCAAAGATCCATTGAGCATTACCACATCCTTTTTATCAGCAAAGGCGATTGTTGATCTTGCCGTGCGGGGTAATTTGAAAAAACCAGAACTTTCAGGAGTTATACAATTAGTTTCTGGCTCCTTAAATTTTCCGTACAAGCCGCTAGAAACTATTGAGGGGAAAGTATTATTTATTCCTGAGCAACCTTATGATCCTGTTATCGAGCTGCTTGCTAAGGGGAAATTAAAACGTTTTGGAGTAAGTGTGCACGCATGGGGCTCTGCATTAGATCCTCATATTCAATTTGAGTCGCAACCGTATTTAAGTGAAGAGCAGATTGTGTCACTCTTGCTTTTGGGCGTTGAGGATAATTCTTTGGGCGCTATGGTTCCTGCGCTTTTGATACAAAAATTAAAAGATATTATGTTTGGACCAGCGCTTTCAAAAACAAAATTAAAAGCAGTATTCGATCGATTGCTAAAATCGTTACGATATTTTCGATTTTTACCTCAGTTTACGAATCAATCGGGGCGAGGAGGAATACGAGGCAGCTTTGAAATTGATGCAACAGATCATTTACATGCAAAAATTGACACAAATTTTGCACAAATTGAAGATATCAAAGTTGATATTGATTACGGCGTGACCGATGATGTGACATTGCGCTTGCAAAGGGATGGTCCAAGCACGTACGGTGGCGAAGTAGAATTTTGTTGGAAATTTTCGTGAGATAAAATTTTAATTTTAAAAGGAGTATTAAAATGAGCATTAAAAAAATCATGTTTTTATTGGCGTTGTTGTTTGATATTACAGTTTTGTCTATGCCCTTTAAAGCCCGCTGCGCACCGTTTTCATCTGCGCAGAAAAATTTGATGAAAGAAACTGTTTTCGATTTAATTGATAACGCAAAAAAATCTCTGTTGGTTTCGATGTTTACGTTTACAGATAAGCAAGCCGCTCGTAAATTATCTTTGGCCAAAGCTCGAGGTGTTCGCGTGAGAGTGGTTATGGATCATGCATCATCGAGTAAAAAATATTTTATAAAAGACATACTTGAAGAGTTTGATATTCCAACATCTGTTTATAAAAAATCAGATGCAATTAATCACAATAAGTATGTGGTTGTTGATGATAATAAAGTATGGATGTCTTCAATGAATTGGACAGATGCTGCGTATCATAGAAATTGTGAAAGTGGGATTTTACTATATAGTCGTGCTATCGCATCATTTTATGAAAAAGATTTTAAACATACTGAAACGTTAATAAAACATCAGTATAAAAATGAGATAGCTGAAAGAAAAAAGTTTTTGAAAGAAATGGCAGCTGAGCGAAAAAAGCATAAAGATGCACTGGCTAAGATAAAAAGTTCTAAAAAAAGATAAGTAAGAGCATATAACGCTAATAAAAAAGGGTGTCGTGAATTTTAAAAAATGGATGATCGTTAGTTTCTTTTTATATATTTCTTGTCTTAACGGACTGAGCCAGGTTTTTTTTACACCGCGTGACGACATACGCTCACAGCTCATCAAATTAATAAAAGAAGAACGCAAATCAATTGATTGCGCGATCTACATGTTTACCGATAAAACTATAGCTCAAGCGTTAGTTGATGCATATGTGCGTGGAGTTAAAGTCAGAATTGTGCTTGATCAGATTTCTATGGGTGAGCGGTATGGCAAAGGATCTTTTTTACAAAAGAATGGAGTCATCGTATTTGTTCATACAACGCCGCTGAGTTTTAATGCATTTACAACACCGATCATGCACAACAAATTTTTTATTTTTGGATTGAATGAAAAAACAAATAAAGGACTGCTCTGGACAGGATCGTTTAACTGTACTGCTTCAGCATCAAATCTGCATGATGAAAACGTCATTGTTACAGATGATGTTTCTGCTATACAAGAGTATCAGCAATGTTTTTTGCAGTTGGTAAATCGAATAAGCCCTGGGCGAGGTGCAATTGATTTGCAAGAAGATACGCAAGAAGATATTCTTATCTAAATATATTACAGCAAAAGGAAAATTTGATGAAAAACAGTCTGCTTAAAATAATGATTTTATCTCTAGTTTTTATTTCCATGCCTGCATGTGCAATGCTACGCCCATGTATGAAAGCGTTGATGCAATATCGTGATGGGGTACAGGAATTTTTTTTAAAACAAGTCTTTGATGCAACGCAGAAAGAATCGTCAAAAATTAAGAATGTTTTTTTTGTAACACATCAATTTAATGATCATGTTTTGAGCAGAAGGCTACAAGAGCTGCACCAATGCGGCATTCCTGTTCATGTTTTGATCAGTCATGATGCTGCATATCAACCATCATCGTCATCATGGTTACTTGACGAGCTGCATGCGTCGGGTGTTTGTGTTAAAGTTTTTGATCAGAAATATGATGATAAAATTATTAATCTAACCTTTGAAGATATTTGGAAAGATTGTAGTTACGCCGTGCGACAAATTCATCTTTTGGATCAGCCAAATAATATGTCGCTTCTTGTTGTGCAGCAAGATGATAAGTCGAATAATACGTTAGTTTTGCAATCAGGCAATGAAGTATCTTTGACTAGCGGCCATCGACAATTTAATATTATGCATAAAAAAATTTCTACCATTTTTCACGACAAGGATAAGTCTGAGCAGTTTCAGCCATAAATATTAATTTTTTGATTCTGAAATTTTTTCAAGTGAATCAATAATTTTTTGCAAATCAGGTTCAAGCTCTGAGGTGAAACTGAACTGTTTCCCTTTGTACTCAAATTCTAGTTTATGAGCATGAAGTGCATGACGTTTTAAAAGTTTTGATTTTTTACCATATAAAAAATCTGCTAAAAGTGGAAAACCAATTGCTGCAAAATGCACGCGAATTTGGTGTGTTCTGCCTGTGACTGGCATTACTTTAACCAAAGAATAATCTTTAAAATAGGTTATCACTTCGTAATGAGTTAAAGACTGCCGACTTGTTGGCCGTTTAGTCAATTCTGTAAAATGAATCATTTTGTTACGAGTGACTGGATGACGTCCAATTAAAAAATCAATAGTTCCCTGTGCAGGTGGATGTCCCACAACAATAGCCAAATAAGTTTTATGAATTTTTCGCTCTTTAAACATATCGGTTAAAGTGCCATGAGCCTGGTTAGTTCGAGGAATGATCATAAGACCTGAGGTGTCTTTATCAAGCCGATGAACAATGCCTGGTCTGTCGACAACTCCTACATGCGCAATTTCGTCATCAGTGCCAACGACCCAGTCGCTAAGCGTTACCTCTTGATAATTTTTATTGGGTGCGTGTACAACGAGTCCTGCAGGCTTGGAGATGATTAAAAAATCTTCCTGCTTGGCAATGATTGAAACGTTGATATTGTCAGGAATCTCTTTTGGAGTGTTTTCATTATTTTCTTCAGGAAAAGATACTGAAATTTGATCGCCAGCTTTTAAGACATAGCTTGGTTTTGCAACTTTTTTTGCATTGATAAGTATGCGATCGAGGCTAAAAAGTTTTTGTAAAAACGAACGGGAGTATTGACTGAAGTAGCTCGCAATGTACTTATCGATTCTTTGACCAGCATCCTCTGGCATGACGGTGAGCTCAAAAGAAGCTCCTTGCTGGATGCGCTCTGATTCTATTTTTGTGGTCATATATTATTTTCCTGGGAAATGACGATTTTCGTTTGTCGTCTATCTTTACTATAAGGCAAGAGAGTTGCATCGTCAAATGATACCATTTTAACGGTGTTTGCCGTGAAAAGTTTTACATTTGAAGCATTAAGGTGTCTTTTTTGGGGAAGATGTACTACAGTATATTATGCAAGCTTTTAAAAAAGAGAGGCAGAATAGGACTTTACCGAGGAGTTTTTTATGGGATCAAAAAAAATAACCGATTTGATTGTCAAACAAATCAATGAAGTTATAGACGGGCAGACGCAGCAAGGTAAATCATTATGGCTATCACTGCTTGAAATGCATCCTGCCGATAGCGCCAAAATTCTTACCTATATTTCCGATGAACAATTGGCTCGATTGTTTATAAAATTTTCTCCAGAAAAGCAGCTTGAGCTGTTTGAAGAAGTTCATGATTATGTTAAAGAAAAAATTCTTTTATTTTTAAATGATGAACAAAAAGCTTTTATTTTACGACAGACTTCAATTGACGATTTGACCGATTTATTTGATGAACTTTCAGAAAAAGATCTGAAAAAATGGTTAAATATTTTAAATAAAAAAGATCAACAAAAGGTTCTTTCGCTTCTTAAGTTTCCACCAGACAGTGCCGGTGGGATCATGACTTTAGATTTTGTAACATTGATTCAAGATATGACGGTTGAAAAAGCAATATTTTTATTACAGCGTTTGAAGCCTAACATTGATTTACATCGACAAATTTATGTCACAGATTCAGAAAATAAACTTGTTGGATACATTAACTTAGAAGATTTAGTTTTAAAATCTCCACTTATTCGACTTTCAACAATTTTAAAACAAGTACCATATTTTGCATTGCCCGAAGAAGACCAAGAGCGTATTGCCCGAAAAATGGTTCACTATCACATGATGACCGTTCCAGTGGTGAGTGAGCAAATGTATTTGCTGGGTGTAATTCCTGAAGAAACATTGATTGATATTATTCAACAAGAAGCAACCGAAGACGTTCAAAGAATGTCTGGTGCTCCGGTTACAACATCATATTTTGAGATTCCGTTTTTCTATTTACTCTATAAACGTAGCTTTATTTTAGGTTCGCTTTTAATCGTTGGATCTATCTCGAGTATCGTTATTGATCAATATGGCGGTTTTCTTATGCTGGACCCCGTTTTAGTCATCTTCCTTGCCATGCTTGTGGGTATGGGTGGAAATACGAGTGGTCAGGCTTCAGCAATTGTTATTCAGGGCATGTCTTCAGGAGATATTAACGAATCAAACATTGCTAAGTTTTTGCGACGTGAACTTTTCATAGGATTTATGCTTGCCTTGCTTTTATCGACTATCGCATTTTTACGAGTATATCTTACTCATCAAAATTTAATTGGCAGCATAGTAGTGAGTGCTTCGCTTGGCTTCATTGTACTGGTATCGGTTGTTTTAGGGTCCTGTTTTCCTATAATTTTAAGAAAATTTAGAATAGATCCTGCTTTTTCTGCAGGTCCGCTTCTTGCAACGGTCATGGATATTTTGGGAACTTTTATCTATTGTTACGTTGCCTATTTAGTTTTATCGTGATTTTTGTTTAAATTTCTTGACAATAAGTGCCTAGCTTTGTACCTTATTAGTATTCTTTCTGAAAATTTACAAAATACGTTTAAGTAAGATTTGAAATTTCAGAGCCGTTAGCTCAGTTGGTAGAGCAACAGCCTTTTAAGCTGTGGGTCGTTGGTTCGAATCCAACACGGCTCACCATTTATTTTTCCCATAGGAAATAATGAATGGTAAGTAATTATCAGGCCATCACCAAAAGGCCATCAATTTGAAATAAAATAATAGCGACTTCACTTTTTATGGTGAAGAGCTTGAAAATGTTGTGTCCCTATCGTCTAGCCCGGTCCAGGACGTCGCCCTTTCACGGCGGAGACATGGGTTCAAATCCCATTGGGGACGCCAATTTCCAGAATTGGTACTTTCTAAGATTAAGCTGTATGGCTCATGCAGCTCCAGATCGATAAATCCATCCTTCAAAGAACAGTTCGAAAATAAATTTCCCATTAATTTCCGCTTTTGCTCAGGATTGGCTGTTTTGTACAGCTGAGAAGCTTTTTTCGCGAGTTCTAAAATAGAAATGGTTTTTTCCATGTGATCTGTTTTAGGTTTCGTGTAGCTTGCTAATTTGATTTCTAGCTGACTTTTTTCTGCAAGCAACTGACTATTTTGTTCTTTCCAAAAACTTTCACTAATATTTTCATCAAGTTTGTCAGTATAAGATTGTCTGATATGTCTCTCTACGCGTTGTAACTGTTTTTCGATTTGTTCAGCGCAAGTTCTTTGGTAGTTGATTCTTTCCTGAAGTGAATCTTTTGCATCTTGCAAAATTTCTTGTTCAGTATCGCAGGGTATATTGATTTGATTGATGATGTTACCGATTTGTTCATCGATGAGCTCCTCGCGAAGATAGGGTTGATTGCAGTTACCCTTATAACCAGAGCAATGATAATAAACATAGCGCTTCTTTTGTATTTGAGCGGTAATAGAAAAATTACACATGCCGCATTGGATTAAATTCGTAAAAACAAATTCACCTTTACGTGATTTATATTTGCCAGGCTTCATCTTGATAGCTTGAACTTGTCGATAGAGGGCTTTGTCTACGAGGGGTTCATGCTGTGCATTTTCGTATCGTTTACCTTTCCAATAAAAGACGCCTGTATAAAATTCATTTTTTAGTATCACTTCGATGGTGTGTTTATAAAAGTTTTTACCATTGCGATAAATCATGCCATCTTCTAGCATTTTACGCTTAAGTGAGAGCAGGGAATAATTACCAGTAGCGTAAAGCTCAAACATTTTCTTTACATGTGGAGCCGCAGCAGGGTCTGGGATGAGAATTTTACGATTGTTTTCGATGACATTGGTGTAGCCATATGGTGCAACGCTTGGATAAATTCCTTGCTCAGCTTTCTCCAGCATTCCCTTTTTGGTTTCTTCGGACAGATTATCGATAAAGTTTTTTGCTATGACAGCGCGGATACCATACATTAATTTAGTTTGTGAATTAGAATCTTTGTGCAAAATTGATCCTTCCTTCACGAAGTGAATCAATGCATTGTGATTTTCAATAAGATTGTTAATGTCTACGCAGTCGGAGAAATTTCTGGAGAGCCTATCCGTTTTCTCCACCAGTATATGCTTGATCTTATTGTTGGTCGTTACAAACTTTAACATCTCTCCAAATTGAGTTCTCCCAGCTTTCTTTGCTGATTTAGCTTCAATAAATTCTTTTTTGATCGCGTAGCCGCACTTGTTTGCATATTCATGCAGAAGCTTAATTTGCGCGTCTGTTGAGTACCCTTGTGATTGCTCAGCGCTTGAGACTCGTGCATATAAAACAGCATATACCATAGATGTTTACTCTTATGTGTTGAAGGTTATGGTTGTGGTCTTTTTTTCTAAAGAAGCAACTTGTTTTTCAAGTGATTCAATAACAATTGTGCGCATACTTTTTCTATTGATTGCCGCTAATGTTTTGAGTTTTTGTTGCAATTCAGTTGGTATGTCTATTGATATGCGAGTTAAGATTTTTAATGTTTCCATATTTCCTCAATTTTTTTCGATAATGCGATATACTCTATCTATAGAATACCATAAATGTTAAAATGTTGATGAATTATTTAATGAAAAGGTAATGAAGTGATGCTTTCTAAGTTGGTAATTAAAGATGTGCAAAGATTGGCCAAAAATTCTAATGAAATAAAAACTATTAAAGATTTGCGTGAGTGTGTAGAAAAATTAAATGATGTTTTTACTGTTCCGAGCATTTTTCAAATTATTCAAGATCTAGAAATTCAGCAAAGTAGTTGTTTAGAAAAAATTTTAGCTTTAAAACAATCTGTTGAATGTGAATATGATGATTGGGAAAAGCAAATTAGGCCAAACATTTATAATAACCCTGTGGCTTTATGTTGTTTAGAAATTGGGAGGTCAGAACAATTGAAAGTTCAAGACTATTTTCCATCTTGGAGAGAGGTTGGATTAAGATTTGCCTTAAGACATGTATTTAAGACTAAGGTCGAGGCTTATGGTGAAGGTCTCGAGGCAGCTCTAGCATTACTTCAAAGTCCAAATTATGTACATCCAGATATTGATAATTGTATTAAAGAAGGGCTGGAATTTCCTATGGTTATTGCATTGAAATTAGAAATTTCTACTTATAGGTTGGTCACCAACACTTTAGAAAACGTTCGATACGTTAAAAAATATATTATGGGTATTGGCAAGGCTGATTCAAAACGTTTAATAATAGCGACTCAGAATGTTAGCAGGTACTTAATGCAAACAATTGAGCGATTAATGAATTTAGAGTTTTTGCAGATCACAAGCATTGCTTATTCTTTTAATGTTAAGATTGATGATAAAACCAAAAAAGAAAAAATGATTTTGACTGTGCAGGTTAATGATGCTAATCCCGTGTCGTTTGAAGATGGGAGGGCGAAAAATCTTCATCTATTATTTTTAAATCCAAAAAAATATAAGGTGTTTTCTGAAAATACAAGGAAGAATGAAAATATACGAAAAGATTTTGATGCTATGAATAAAGTATTTTGTGCACAGTATTATTCGTATGGTTTTGTGTATGGATTTAATGTTCTTATTCATTCTGATAAATATTATCATCGTGTGAATTTAGAACTTGCAGATGTCATTAGGCCTATGAAGTAAAGTATTTTTAAGAATCTAAAAAATTATATAAACCCCTAGCAATAGGGGTTTTCTTTTTATTGGACGTCGACGCAGACGTCGGAGTGTTCATATTATTTTTGTCATACTTTTCTGTATGGCAACAAAAATTAAAGTTCGATCAACCTTACATGCACGAGTCTACGAAACTAATCCAAAGATTATGTCCGAGGAAGAGAAACGTCGCCGCTTGAAAGAGCTGTTTTTGCTGCTTTACGAAATTGATCAAAATAATGTGTCGAAGGAGTATCCAAGTGCACAAGAAGATAAGTGAAATTCAAATAATTCCGATTAAGGCAAGTGACGGTCTTATAGGATTTACGAGCTTTGTCTTTGATGACAGCCTTTATTTGGGAGGGGTTGGTATTTATACGCGTCCACAAGGCGGCATACGGTTAACGTATCCAACGCGCACCCATTCTTCTGGAAGCATAAATGTGTTTCATCCAATCAATAAAGTTGTTGCTGATGAAATTGAGTTCGCTGTGGAAGAAAAGTTTAAAGAAGTAGTAATCGGTTAAAAAAGAAAACCATCGACGACAATCGATGGCTATAAATAAAGGAACTTATCATGTCTAATGATACTAAAAATGTAGATAAAGAGCAAAAAGAGATACAAGCCAAAGCATCATATGAAAGTTCTCAAGCAGATGCTCATGAAGAGTTATTAAACGAAGAACAGAATCTTAATTCAAAAAAAACAGCTCTTGGATATGGAGATAAATCATGGCAAGAAATCGCAAACATTACCATAGAAGATCTAACCCAAGCAGAAGCATCTCAAGTCATTGAATTGCAAGACTTTTACAAAGAATATCTTAAACATGAACAAAAATTTAAAAACACTGTATATATTGTACCATCCAAACTGCACGAGGTAGTAGATGCTGCAGAAAAACTTTTATTAACTCAACATGATCACATCTATAAACGATCTGGAAAATTGGTTCGTGTAACTCAAGTATCAAACTCTCCAGACAATAAAAAACGATTGATCAATAGAGCTCCTGATACAATAGTTATTAAAGAAATCGACCAAGCTTATTTAACGATTTATCTAACAAAAGTTGGGCATTTTGTAGCGTTTGATGCGCGATCAGGATGCTTAAAGAAAATCGATTGTCCTGAAAAAATTGCCCGTTACTTACTTTCAAAACAAGAATGGGACGTTCCAGTTCTGGTTGGTGTCATTAATGCACCAACTCTCAGAGTTGATGGCTCTATTCTGGATACGCCAGGCTATGATCCAATCTCAGGATTATTATTTTTTCCTGGTGATTGCGAATTTAAAAAAATACCAGAAAACCCAACACATCAAGATGCTGTCAATGCAAAAGATGTGTTGCTTAAACTGTTAGAAGATTTTCCTTTTGAGGATGAAGCTAGCAAATCAGTTGCGTTAGCAGCAATTCTTACAGTACTCATCAGAAAATCTCTTTTAACGGCTCCACTTTTTGGTTTCACAGCTCCAAAAATGGCAAGCGGTAAAAGTTTACTGGCTGATGTAGTCGCTCTTATCAGTACTGGCAAATCAAATAGTGTTATTTCTCAAGCTGAAAATGAAACAGAAGAAAAAAAACGCATCATGTCTGTATTAATAGAGGGGGACGCAATTGTTTGTTTCGACAATGTCGAAAAGCCATTCAAAAGTGCTGCCCTTTGCTCTATTTTGACTCAAGCTGAATACAAAGACCGACTGTTGGGAGGCAATGAAACACGTACAGTATTGACCAATACAACCTTTTTGGTTACTGGTAATAATCTTGTTTTTTTAGGTGATATTTCTACTAGATCACTACTTTGTAAACTTGATCCGCAAGTTGAACGGCCCGAAGAACGATCATTCACACTAAACTTACGAAAGTATATACCACAGCATCGCGCAAAACTTGTAACAGCTGCATTAACCATTTTACGTGCCTATCATGTCGCAGGAAGGCCGCCACAAGACATAAAACAGTTTGGACGATTTGATGATTGGAGTGACTGGATCAGATCAGCACTTGTATGGTGCAAAATGACTGATCCATGTGAAAGTCGCAAAGACATAGAAGAGTCCGATCCAATCAGAATGCAACTCAATGAACTATTTACTGCTTGGCATGCATTTTTTGGTAATAGAGAGATTAAAGTACAAGAACTCATTGCTACAAAAACTACTTCCCCTGAAGAATCGGAATCAAATCTTGAGGCGTATCATGCGCTACAAGAAATACTTAAGGAATTAGCAGCTGACAACAAAGGAATAATTAATCCACGCAGCCTAGCAAAACAATTATCTCGTTATAAGAATCGCATTGAGGGTGGTTTTCGATTAGAGCAAGGCGAGAAACATCAAGGCACTTCTAGATGGCGTGTTACAGAAATTAAAATCTAATCAATGGTGGTGTTGGTGGATATCGTGGATCTGTTTTGATCTCTTTGTAAAAAATCGTCAATAAAGTTATTGCTGCAATTTTCATACGACTCTATTCACGAAATCCACCATTACCACGATCACCACGGATTACTAAAAAAATGGAGAGGGGAATTATGAATTTGTTAGATCTAGCCCAACAAGCAAACCTAAATCCGAAATGGTCAGCATCAACTCAGGGTGGAGAACATAAAAGTGCTTGTCCTGTATGTGGAGGAACCGATAGATTTATCATCCAGCCAGAACGATCCCAAACAAACTGTACAGGTTATTATTTTTGCCGTCGCTGTGAAATTAGCGGAGACTCTATTCAGTTTTGCATAGATTATCTTGATTACTCCTTTAAAGAAGCCACAGAACTCCTTGGAGTAACCATAGAAAATAAAACAACCTCTTCTCTATTCAAAAAATCTTTCAAGCAACAGTTACCGTCATTAAAAAGTTCTCCTCCTGTTTGGCATGAACAAGCGGCTAAGGTTCTTAATCAAGCTCATAAAAATCTTCTACAAAATGAACATGTTCTAACATCTTTAACCTCTCGAGGTCTTACATTAGAATCAATTGTTCAATATCAGTTTGGTTGGCTAGACCAAAATCAATATTTAATACGAACAGACTGGGGCTTACCAGAAGAATATAAAGAAGATGGCTCTCTCAAAAAGCTATGGTTACCAAAAGGCCTGGTCATTCCGATAATAGAATCTGACAAGGTGATTCGACTTAAAATACGACGCTCTGACTGGCATCCCAATGATACATTGCCAAAGTATGTTGCTGTGTCTGGTAGCATGCAAGGACTTAGCATTATCGGCAACAAAAAACATATGATTTTGATTGCGACTGAATCTGAATTAGATTCTTTCGCTTTGCATAGCGCAGTTGGTGATTTTGCTGTCATGATCGCAGTAGGTGGTTGTACTAAAAACCCTGATTCAGTAACTGATTATTTTGCTAAAAAGAAAACTTTACTTGTTTGCCCAGATGCAGATTCTGCAGGAAATGACATGTGGACGAAATGGAAGTCATTATATCCCCATGCAATAAACTGTCAGATAACGGTAGGAAAAGATATTGGAGAAGCGATTGAACAAGGTATTGATATACGATCTTGGATCATTTCAAAAATACCAGAGCAACTACAATATGAGTTAAAATTAATCCACTATCCATGGGATGAGCAAGATCAACCACTTATAGATTGGACATTAAATTACATTGCCCCGAGAATCGCAACTTCTAATTTTTACGCAAAACTTAAAGATGAAATAGAACTAGGTTCCAAGTCGCCACAAGCACAAACAAAAGAATTGCAAAATAAGTTATTATTATTAAAAGAACTTGCTGAAACCGAATATAACCGTAGAGGAGAGCTGTGAAAAAGAAAACTAATGCCGTAACTGTGCCAACACAGATATCATTGCTTATGGAGGCTGTACAGAGTGACAGCGCAGATGCAACTCGCTTACTGGTAAAAAAAGCCATGCTCATGTCTTTCGATTCTTCTAATAAATGGCCAAGGGAGACGGCTTGGAACGATAACGATCTTGATGCTATCGTTAGCTTAATTAGAGGAATTAAGCCCAAAGACACTATTGAGACCATGCTTGCTGCTCAGTTTGTATCACTACACATCAAAAGCATGGAGACTATGTCCAAAGATAATTATAACACCATGGGTGCAGCTATGATGATGGTGCGATTAAGCCATCAGGCTCTCAATATGCTGCAACAATATCGAGGCAAGAGCCAAACTATCAATGTGAACTACAATGTTCATTCTGAAGGCGATACGGTGTTAAATTCGATAGTACAAGGAGGGATTAAAGAAAAAATGGAAGGAAAGCTATGAGATTCAAGCAAGACTTCTCCAAATTACCTAAATGTGGGTCTTTACCTAAAAAGAATTCGTCTAGAACATATCCTTGTCGCCATATTGCTCTTCAAAATGGAAGATGCTACTACCACCAAGGTCGGCCTATTACTCATGGGAAATATGCTCAATCAACACTTCAGGAAAAAAGAAAGGGTCGACTGTTCATTAGCTCAATGCGTCAATCCCTAGAATCATTAACCGAGTTAATTTATGAATGAAACGCGTAAACGCGAAATGATACTTACAACATTAATCGATGCCTGTCATGAACAAGATGCATATTCTGTGCCTATGATGTGTACCAAAGCAAAGATCAATTATGAGCAAATTAAGGCGTGGGCTCAAGAAGATGAAAAGTGGAATTATGCTTTAAGTATTTGCCAAAGTCTTTGTGAATGCAATGCCGAGATGGCAGCTTTAATGAGTCGAATGCCTTTAAAAGAGATGGAGCCATTTTTTGGTGAAATAATTTAATTTTTCAAATTGTCTATATGTCAATAATACCGTATTTTCGTCATATCGCTACAAAATGGCTATAGGCTTTTGTGTGCTGTATTCTGGCTTGATAAAATGTAGCTATGATAAATAGTTTATTTTTATGGAGGTTTAATATGAAAAAATTAAGTACAATTTTTTTAGCTGGATTGATGTTAGGTCTATCGTCTTTAGCTATGAGTGCAGATTCTTCGCAATATAAGCTTTATGAAGCAATATGCAACGATTCTGAACAAGAAATTCAAGCAGCAATAATAGAAGGTGCTGATATCAATGAATATTTAGAAGGAGTAAATGCATACCCTTTAAAATTTGCTGTAGTAAGAGGTAAAGAAAAGGCTGTTGAGATATTATTATCTAAAGAAGCTATTATTCCATATGATGAGTCAGGCGACTTAGTTTTTCAATATCAAACATTAGCTTATACGGCATCTAAGCTACCAAATCCTAAAGTTTATTTGTTACTTTTGAAAAAAATGATGACTTATGGTGATAATTGGATTCCTTGGTGCCAAAGCGTATACGTTGAATATATAAAAAACTTGATTAATAAGCGTAAGGTAGAGCCTGCGATTCGTGCATTAAGAGAAGGTAAAGATCTCTTGAAGGACTATGTTCCTAATTACCAAGATATAAAGGTTGCAACTGTTTGTAACAAAGTAGATAGCGATCCAAAATGGCATCAAATCATTATGGAAGATGTATTTACATTGCTTGATCCTCATTCGGAAAAACAAGCTATGTCTATGCCGAAGTTTTTAGAATTGTTACAAGCTCTGATACATTTTGGATACAACGTAAATAAAGTTTGGACTGTTGCTGATCCTTATTGTTGGTTATATAACAACGAATCACTTTTAGAGCTTGTCTTAAAAAGTGGAGCAAGTGCTTCAAGAAAAATTACTTTCTTGGAACCAACAGTTAAGCATGTATATAGAAAATCATATCCTATATTTGAAGCTATTTATGCAGGCAATTTAAAATCTGTCAAAATGTTAATAAATCGTCATGCTTCTGTAAATCAAGTACTTGATGATAATGATTATTATTCATTGAGAGGTTTATCTCGTGATAGATTTATGGAGCCGAAAACTCCATTTTGTTATGCTAGGGACTTGAATAGGGACGATGTTGTAGAATTACTAGTGTCTTGTGGCGCAGAAGTATAAATCTTAATTAGTACTTTAGAATAATTAAATGTCCCTGCAGAAATGTGGGGATATTTTTTACTTAAGACATAGCAAGTGTTGGTTCAAAAGTTCTAAAATAGTCCCCTACGGGACGCCAGCTTTCGCGCAAGGCTTCAGCTGGCACGGCCATTGCTGAATGCCCAAAGCAATAATCGAAGAAATAAATCTACAACAACAAGCGAAAGCTGCCCGCCATAGCTGTAAGCGACGGCTGGGCAAGTCCCTATAAAAATCAAAATTATGTTTTATGTCTATTTCATCAAATCAATCAATTTTCCTGATGAAAAATATATTGGTCATACTGATAACTTAAAAGAACGTCTTGCGACTCACGACTCTGGCGGATCTGTGTACACTAAAGATCATCGTCCATGGAAATTGCACATGGTGATGGGATTTGAAGATAAATTGAGAGCGACAGCTTTTGAGAAGTATATGAAATCTGGAGCGGGTAGAGCATTTGCTAAGAAGCGATTCTGGTAGTTAGTCATTCAGTAAAATCTAAAGATCCATTCATGTATTTGAATGGATCTTTTTTTATTTTTACCCTATCCTTATATCCATTTGATAGCGTTAATATGTGTAAATTTCTAAAAATTTATTTAATTCATTTGCATGAGAGTTTTTATTCCTATGAGTAACAATAGAGCCTTAAAAATCAGTTGGTTTATTTGTATTTTATTAACCATGTTTGATTGCTTAGCCAATACTGACGATGCAAAGCAAATTGAGTTATTGACAGAAGAATTTTTTTCAGCCGTTAAGAGCGGTAATCTTGAGATTGTTAAGCAGTTGATTACCAAGGGTGTTGATATTAATGCAATAGATTCTAATGGAGCCTTTGCCTTATTTCTTGCTCATGATAGTGCCGAAATGGTTCAATTTTTAATAAATAATGGCGCTGATGTTAATATGCAATCGTTAAAAACTAACTTTACTGCTTTAATGGGAGCTGCGTTGATGGGAAAATATGAAATAGCTAAGATGTTACTTGCTTCTGGGGCAGATGTTCATATGAAAAATTCTGATGGACGGACAGC
This sequence comes from Candidatus Babeliales bacterium, assembly GCA_041660205.1. NCBI lineage: Bacteria > Candidatus Babeliae > Candidatus Babeliales > Candidatus Babeliales bacterium. The sequence continues at coordinate 517 of JBAZWT010000015.1, read as the reverse complement.
TTTGTATCTTTCTATTATTATTAACCAACCTTGTATTCGTCGATTTTCTAATGGAAGTCATGCAAAAATAGCATTAGCTCTTATTGATGCTGGAGCTGATTGTTATAAAAATAATCCACAGGTTTTAATAAGTGCAGTATCTCTTGGACAAATAGAAGTTGTTAAGGCGCTTATTGCAGCAGGAGCAAATGTTCATGCAAAAGATGAGCAAAACAATTCAGCATTATCGATAGCTTATGATTATAATCATTTGGATATAGTGCGTATTTTAATACAATCTGGAGCTACTGCTGATGATATATATCATTCTAATATGTTGCCAGCTTTTCTGGTTGGATTAATTAGATATTTGCGATACTCACAAATGTAAAGCAGTTAAGGGCTAGTCTTAAAAGTTCTAAAATAGTCCCCTACGGGACGCCAGCTTTCGCGCAAGGCTTCAGCTGGCACGGCCATTGCTGAATGCCCAAAGCAATAATCGAAGAAATAAATCTACAACAACAAGCGAAAGCTGCCC
>JBAZWT010000014.1 GCA_041660205.1 Candidatus Babeliales bacterium | reverse complement strand
AAGGCTGCTTTTCGTCAATTTTAAATTATTTCCTTAGAAAGGAAGTTCGTCTTCAAACGGTGGCTCATCTTTAAATTGAGCAAGTCCGCCAACTTCTTTGTCTTTTGCTTTAAATTCAGTTGCTGCTGCAGCTTTTCTTGCTGCTTGTTTTTTAGCAACTGCTTGTTCTATTTTAGCAAATTCTTCAGTATCTTGTGTTTCGTATTTTGCACTGCTCGTTGCAGCGCCTGAACCAAATGAATCTTGGTCTCCAGCTTGTGCACCAGCAGCGTCGTAAGCATCAGGAGAAGAACCTGATAAAAATACAACACGATCAGCAGAAATGCTGTGTTTGCTTCTTGTTGCACCTTGTGCATCTTGCCATGTGTCAAATTTCAAACGGCCTTCAATAAGAACCGGACGACCTTTTGCAAGATATTGACGGCAGCTTTCAGCTTGAGCGCCCCACACATCAACGTCAACGTAGCAAACTTCTTGCTGGGTTGCTCCAGTCTGTCTGTTTTTAAACTGACGGTTTGAAGCGACAGCCAAACGACATACTGACACGCCTGATGAAATTTGCTTCAATTCTGGATCTCTCGTTAAATTTCCTACCAAAATAATTCGGTTATATCCCGCCATGAAAGCATTCCTTGATTTTACAAAATACGTAATAGATTATTTTAATACCATACGTTTTTTAAAAATTCTGTACAGACCTTCTCAAAAAGTTGTTGCTTTTTCACCTTCAAATTTTTTAAGTTGTAACAAAACTAAAAATATAAAAGGAGGTTTCCCATGTCTCATGAAAAATCTTATAGCTCACCTGCAAGCATTATTTCAGCTCAAGAACTTAGACTAAAAATCGATCAAGTTCCCGATTTAGTTATCATCAACGTTTTAGATGAAGAAACATACGTTGATTGCCATATTACCGGTTCAATCAATATTGCTTATGACAACCTTGTCGAAATCACTTCAAGCTGGGATAAGAGTAAAGAAGTTGTCGTTTATTGTGCAGAGTTAAGCTGTCCAATAAGTAGTCAGGCTAGCGCACTACTGGCTGATATTGGCTTCACTCATATTTATGTTTATAGTGGCGGTATAAAAGATTGGTATAAAAAAGGGTTTGATACGACTGGTGCTTGTACCCAAAAATATTTGCACGAGTAACCTAGATTTTACAACTGCAAATCTTTTTCAATCATCACCAACATTTTTTGCATTTCATTAATTTTTTTCAGATGCAACTTTAACTGCTCTTTATCATTTGTTGCAAATGCACCATCTTGCTCGCCAGAAAGCTCCTTTGCGCGCAGCACAATATCATCAATCAGCTCAGTTATTTTTCGCATAGATTTCGTACATTGTTGCAGCAAATCTTGCAGCCCGCTGCCAAGCTCTGCTTTTAGTTGCGATGCATTTTGTTTCGGTTGTTTTGCTTTAAAAATTGACTCTTGAGCTTGAAGAGAAGAAATACTCATCAACGATGGAACCATCATCAAAAAAAATAATACACGTTTCATAAAATTCCTTATTTTTGAGTAATTAACACTGTATACCGCAGAAGTAGTACTGACGAGATAAAAACGTTGAACACAAGAAGTCCGTACACGATGGCAATTGAAAAGTGTACATTAAAAACTTTGCTGCTTAAAAGAGAAGCAACCAACATAATTTCGCACAAACTAACAAACCTTGAAAGAACTGTTGGCGCTATAAACATACGGCGTTGCCACATCAGCAGCCCACCACCGATTAAAAGTACAAACTCTTTTGCAATTAAAAACCATACACATAGGCTAAAAAAAATTGGTAGTTGCATCGTTGTCAGGAGCGTAAACATGACACCGGTTAAAAGAATTTTATCAGCGATCGGATCAAGCAACTGTCCAAATCGTGACTGCTGATTGAATTTACGAGCTACAAACCCATCAACAAGATCGGTCAGCACCGCTACGCAAAATAAGGCAAACCCTAAAGTCCAAAAACCCTGCACAAATGAATAGATTATAAAAGGCGTTAGCGCAATGCGGCTGAGCGTGATACACGAAGCAAACGTTAAAATCATAGATTCTTTCAGGTCAAAACGGATACAGATATTAATCACAGATATTAATCAATGATACAGATTGCATACCCTTTGCGCAAATGTGACCTATCAACTTTAAAACTATTGCAAAAATATTCATGCATTGCGCACACTGAAAAAATAAATTTGTTGAGCGCTCACAGAGAGGTTTTCATGAATAAAATTAAAAACTACCTATCGCTGATAGCATTCTGTTCGTTATTTGTCGCACTACCTGTGCATGCAATGCATGATGAATCTGAACCAGTAGACATTGCAAAACAAACTGAAGCCCCTAAAGAAACTCTTGAGCAAAAAGAAGATCGAGAAAAAAATGAAGCTACGCGTAAAGCTGCTCAAAAAAAATCCAGAAAAGTAACATTTAATTTACCAGATGACGATAACCAACCTGTTAAAAAAACAACTACTCAAGCAAAAACTACAAGCCAACGCGGCAGCGTTCGCCTTGATGAGAATAAACAACCTGATGCAACTGAAGAACCAGGAAAAGCTCAAAAGCCTACAGCAGCGTCAAAATTTACAAGTAGTGAATTTGAAAAAATAGACTCTAGAAGCATGGTTCAAAAAGCTAAGGATTGGATAACGTCTTGGTTTAAAGAACAAATCACTGACAAATTCAGTAAATACAAAGCTAAATCTATACTTAGAGATAAAATTAAAAACCCTGAAGACAAGCCTAAAGTATTAGATATGAATAATCCCGAAGATATAAAACTTGCAGAACATTTAAAAGAATTAAATGCAAAAGTTAGACAGGACGCATTTAAAGAATTGGTAAAAGAACAAATAAAAAAATATAATAATAATATTAAAAATATAGATAAGGTTGAAAATATAACAATAAACCCTGAGAATCGCTCTAGGCGTGTTCAGAGAGCTAGAGCAGAATTGTTAAAGCTCCAAAAAAACATAAAAACTATAGAAGCTGAGTTAACCAACTCTTTAAAACCAGGAGAAGAACTCGTTACTTCTGGCGAAACTTTAAGCTTTAATTTTAAAATACTCAGCGAGAAAGAAGTAGTCGCCAATGCATTTACATCTCTTGGATTAGATCCAAATAAAAAATATGATTCAGATCTTGATGAGGTAGAGGCTATTACTGCTGCAGTTACCGAAAAAGAAGCTGCGCTTACAACTGCAGAACTAGATCCAAAAACTAAAGCTTTAACATTGGAAAGTATAAAAAAAGCTGAAACAGTTTTAACTACATATTTTAATGCAAAACCAGCTTCGAAATAAACAATCACCTTTTATCGACATCCACAGCATGTTTTTAATTGGACTGCAGCCTCTTCAACTGAATCAACCAGCACAAAATAATCCATTTCGATGCGGTCCGAAAAACCACGTTCAATCATTTCACGGCTCGCCCATGCAAAAAATCCTTTCCAATACTCACTGCCGTATAAAACGATTTTACGTTTATCAAGTTTGCTGGTTTTAAGCAGTGTCATAATTTCCATAAATTCATCAAGCATGCCAAAGCCGCCAGGAAAAAAGAAAAACACATGTGAAAAACTCATCAGTACCCATTTGCGGGCAAAAAATGTTCGCATTGTGATGTATGACAAATAAAATGATTGTTGATTTTTTGCACCTTCATTTAAACCTTGTACCGAAATACCGATGCACATTTTTTCGCCCGTTTCTTTTTGAGCACGGATGGTGCCATCCAAAGCTTTTTGCATAATCCCACCGCCGCCACCTGTCATGATCATCATGTCACATTTGGCCAAACGGTAGGCTATTTCTTCTGCTGCTTGCCCATACGGCAAAGAACTACCTGGGAGCTGGTGCCCACCAAAAAAAGTGACTATCGGTTTTTTGATTTTTCTTAATGTGAGATGTGCGTATAAAATTTGAAATATCGACACAAAGGTCATCCACATCATTTTTGCACAGGAATGATGATATGATAAACGAATATTGTGAATGTTTCTGCTTAGCGGACCTTGATTCAGTGGACTATTGTTCTGCGGATCTTGATTCATTGCTAAAACTCCTTAAAATGTAAAGCTCTTTAAATAACTCTCTTTACATAAAAGAAGGTCACCACATGGCAACCTTCTTTAGATCAATTGATATTTTGTTACCTTGGCAACTATTTACCTGTTACTTTTGCAACTACTTTTGGAAGTAATTGAGTGTAAGCAAGGTACGCTGCGCCAACTTTTAAAACTGTTTCTACGTTAACGCCTTCAACGTGCGCTTCAGTTGCTAAAATTTTTGATAAAGCTGAGCCGTTTATAGGGAAATGCACACCAGCTTTTACGTGACCAACTCTCAAACCTAAGAAATTTTTTGATGCTGCTACATCAACCGTTGGTACAGAAATAGTTTTTTTATCTATGTGACCAGTTTGTTCATTGAAAGCACAAGTTGGAACATTAAGATTGATTTCTGCTACTTCTGTAGGTCTTACTTCATTTTGAATACCGAAAGGCAAATTGCTTAATTTAACTGATCTTGCTTTCACTATGTCGCGTACTGAATCAACTGCGCACAGTGCTACTGAAGTTGCTGCTAATCCTTTTGCTGTGTCCAAATTCATCGCTTGAGCTTGACCAACAAAACATACAACTGCAGCTAAAACCATTGAATTTTTTTGAACTTTTACCATGTTAAAACTCCTTATAAGGTAAAACTTTGTGCACACCATCGTGCAATTTAATCACAGCAAGCTACCACAGGCTTTATAATTTTTCTATTAAATTTTTACCTACGGTCGTAAAAGCTTTTTTGAAGATTTAAAGGCTACCGAGGCAAGAGAAAAAGGTTCATGTAACACACTTCAAGCAAGCGATCTATCCTGAATTTTGCTTACAGGTTTCATCAAACTCTTGCAAGCCGATCTACGTTTACGGCAGAATGTAAGAAATTATATTTTCAATAATTTATAAAATACGATTTAAAAAGGGACCGAAAATGAATAAAAATATCAAAAAACACCGAGCGTTACCAACGCTAGCGTTTACCATGCTGTGTGCCCTTTTTGCAACACTGCCGATGTTTGCAATGGATGGTGAACCAGCACCAAGATCAAGAAGAACATCAGATTTATCTTCTAATGAAGGCGACAAAGAAATGCAAAAAACAGCCGATCAAGAAGCAAGAGATAAAAAAGCTCAAGAAGAAGAACAAACAAAACAAGCTAGAGCTGCAAGAATAGCTAGACAAAATGAATTAGAAAAAGCACAACAAAAAAATGCTGACGCTGAAAGAAAATCAATACAAGAAGCTAGAGATAGAAAACTAGCTAAATTAGAAGAAGACATTCAGGCCGTAAAAGTAGAAAGAGATTTAACACAAAAAACACGTGACGCAAAACTAGCTCGAACAGAAGCAGAAATTAGTAGAATAGAAAAAGCAATAGAACTCACTAAACAAACAGCTCAAGAAGCAGCGCAAAAAGCAAGAGAATCCGTACCTCAAGCTTCACTTCCAGCTGATGGCGTCGCACTTCCACGCTTTGGAGAAAGCGTCCCACTTTCAGCTGATGATCACTTTTCAAGAGAAAGACTTGCAAGAGGGGAAACTTCAGGAATAGAAAAAGCTTCAATTCCAACAGAAACAGTAGCCCCAACTGTAACAAAAAGTATGTTTCAAACGTTTACAGATGGCGCTAAAAATTTAAGAGACGGTTTTGGTAAAGCTGTAAGCAAAGCTGTTGACAACCTTAATTCATGGTGGTCTAAATACCGTGCTAAATCTATACTTCAAGACAAAGCGGAAAATCCTACTGACAGGTCTCAAGATAAAAAACTTGCAGAACATTTAAAAAAATTAAGCGCAAAAGATAAACAAGAAGCATTTAATGCGTGGATGGATATTCAAAGAACTAAATTCAATGATCGTGTCGCAAAAATTAGCGAGTATCCAGTAGATACCAACGCTGATGCTCAAGCTATTTCAACAGCAAAAGCTAATTTTCAAAATGAAATTGACGCAATAACAGCAGAAATGAAACGATCTTTAAAACCAACCGAAGTTCTTGCTACGTCTGCAAAAGCTGACGGAACAAATATTCGATTTGAAGTAATCGACATGTCAAAAATTGATCCTACGCAGCCACTAGAAAATCAATTCGATGATCTTATAAAATCTGGTGACGTCAGAATTACACAAGACTCTTTAACTACAGCTGTTTCAGAATACTATGCAGATAAAATTACTTCAGCTGTAAACAACAACTCACGAGTATCACTCGCTGACCATATAGAAACAATAACTGATGGTAAACCATGGAATGATATCGATTCATCACTTCGAGATTTTATTTTACTTGAAGTGTCACGTACTGCTAAAAGAACTAGCAATGAAGCTACCTTAAATGCTTTTGACGCAATGTTAACTAAAAAAATAACTGCAGCGGAAATACAAGCAGCACAAGCTATGGATGATATATTTGGACCAGCAGAAAAATCAGCTAAGTCTACAGGAACAGCAAACTTAGACGAACTTTTCAAAGTCGCAAAAACACAAGAAAAAGCGGCAGCAACAGGAGAGGCAATGGCACCAAAAAGCAGACAGGAACGACTAAGCGCAATAGCAAAAGAAGCAAAACTAGCGCTAAAAGAACAAGTAGGAAAACAAACCGCTATCGAGCTACAAGATCTACCAAAGGAAGAAGCTTACTTACGAGAAGCAAAAACCCTTGCACAACACGAAGAAATAACACAAATGATGCAAGAATTTAAAGAAAAAATAGCACAAGAACAAGAACGTCTCGCAAAGGCAGAAGAATTAGTTGCAAATCTTAGCCCAGAAAACAGTTCTCAATCTATCCAGGATCTAACAGCTACCCTGCAGCAATCAAATACCATGCTACAAAAATCCGCTCAAGAAATTGCTAACGCACAGCAGACATATATCAAATCAGGATACACTGGAAGGTTTGATGATCTTCGGGCTCTTGATCGTTTCTTTAGAGTGAAATCTATTGATCTTAGTCCAAATTCACCAAAGGTAATACAGTTATCTGTTGAAGAAAGAGTAACAGCAGAAAACACTTTTAAAGAATTATCTAATGCTCGCGATATTTTGAAAGATCAAAATAGTGTTCAAGCAATAGTTGATGCTATCCAAGGACAAGAGCAATTACTGCTTGATTTTAAAGGAAAAGTAGAAGAAGAAAACATTTCCGTACCTGAGCAAGGAAAAGAACAAATAACTGCTGTAGAAAATTCTACTGAAGCATTATCTAATAAGATACAGCAAAAACTAGTAGTTAAAGGAAGAGGCATGGGGAAACCTGTATCGCTCGCAAGAGCAACAAAAGAACCTAGTTCAGCAGTAGACTTTGGGACGATGCAACCTTTGGGAGAAGAAGGAAAATCAAGCAAAAAATAATTAAGAATCTTCAACTTTAAACAAGTCATACATTACGATAAAGGGCATCCAAACGGGTGCCCTTTAGTATTTTACAGTGACTTCATGCCACTTACATGCAAAAACTCTTGCAAGCAAGAATACCCTTACGGCACAATTAAAAAATGACATGCGTAAAAATATGATAAAAAGGGGCCGAAGTGAATAAAAATACCAAAAATAACCGATCATTACCAATGCTAGCTTTCACACTGCTCTGTGCACTGTTTGCAACACTGCCGGTACGCACAGAAATACATGAACAGGATTCATTTAGTCAATTTCAAGAGTCAGATAATGCCAGAAGGAAAGCAACAACAGAAGCAATCGAAGCTCAAAAGCGAGAAGCTCTCCAGCAAGAAACAGCAAGAATAAATCTAGAAGAAGCTCGAAAACGAGAGGCAATCGAGCAAGAATCACAAAAACAAAAAGCTCTCCAGCAAGCAGTATTAGATCGAGAAGCCCAAAAACGAGAAGCTCTTTCACGTGACCGTGTGCACTTCGGCACAAAAATAGACTTGTCAAAAAGTACAACGCCAACTTCAGACACAGGTCCAACACAAGTAAAAGCAACATCATCAAAACGTTTGGGACAAAAAGTTTTAGATTGGCTTACCACATGGGGCGACAAAGCGAATATTAAACTTATACTAAAAAATAAATCTGAAAACCCTGAAGACTTATCACAAGATGAAGAACTCGCAAGACGTTTAAAAAAATTAAGCACAAAAGAAAAACAAGAAGTTTTTAACGAGTATTTAAACGTTCAAGAAAAAAATCTTCGTAAATCTATTCAAGAGATCAGAAACAATCCTTCCTCTTCAATTGACAACCCTACTGCCGATGCTGATAAAGCTATTGCTGCACGTATAAAAAACTTCAAAAAAGAAATTGAAACTATAACAGAAGAACTACAACGATCTTTAAAACCAACTGATGTTATCGTTACATTTACCGATGCTAAAAAATGGAATACGCATTTTGATATAATCGACATGGAAAAATTTAATCCTCAAAATGATTTAACAAAGCAATATCAGGATCATGTAAAATCTGACCCCGTCAAAATTTCAGAGGATTCTTTTGCGCAGGCTATTGCAAAATACTACATAAACGATTTTGGCATTGAGCTTTCAGCAGATTCTAAGGCAAAAGATATAATTGCATCCAATTTTTTTCATTTTGATAAAAGTCTTATACCTGCAATTGAAAGTGAACTAGACTTACAAATAAATAATTTAAAAAATACAGTACCTGAAAAAGATTTCGTAACTGAACAATTAAAAACAGCGCAACAAACATTAATCCCAGAAGAGCCTGAGGCAGCTAGTCAAGTAGTATCAACGGTTGCCAGCGCAACTCAAAAGCTTGAAGGCTTAGTTAGTCAGGTTGACAAGCCATTATCACCGCAAAGCTTAGGGCAGCTTATAACTAAGGTTGATGACCAAGTTCAAAAATCCAACACCGAAATCTTTGCTCCTCGCATTCAAGAATTAAAACAGCAATATAATGACTCACTGACTATTTTAGGCCTTGACGCAGCAGCAACTCCTCGAGCAATTAAGATTGCTTATAATCAAGCAGCACTTGCATACCATCCTGATACAACTATTTTTAAAGGAAGCGACAAATTTATTCAAATTACTCAAGCTTATGAATTTTTAACAAAAGATTATCCTCAAGAAATTTCAGCTATTACAAAAGCCTTAAAACATCAAGAAAAACTACTACTTACCTTTGATCAAAAGGCTTCTATTGCCCGACCACTTTCAAATGATCACGAACAAAATACTGATAGTGATCAAGAACAAAAAACTGATTTAGAAGAAAAATCTATTACAACAGAAGAACGTATTACAGCAGAAGAACTTAGAAAGCTTGATATGGAAAAACGATTTGAGAAGCAATCACAAGAAAGTGCTAAACAAGCTCAAGAAAATGCTAAAGTACACTCAGAAAAATTATTAATGAATTTCCAAATTAATGCCAAAAAAATTAAAGAAGCTATTCTTGAGCCAAGCCTTGCAAATATACCCGACATCATAGATACAGGTTGGTTATCAACAAGGCATGCAACACGTTTAATCTCTGGAACAACGGCGCAACAAGAGATTCAATCTGAAATCATTAATCCATACCTCGAAGCAATCAATAATTTATACAATCCAGAAATTATTAAAGAAATGAATCCTGACGATCAAGAGGCTCTTAAATTAAGCTATGAAAAATCTATGAACGCTTATAAAGACGCAATACTTACATACTTTAAAGATTATGAGGCTAAAAATAGTTCTGATCCAAAGCTTAAAGCACGTATCAAGGAAATATCAAAAAAATTAGACCTCATCGAAAAACCAGATTAAAAAAATAATAACTAACCAAAGTTATAGATTACGACAAAGGGCATCCAACCGGGTGCCCTTTAGTATTTTCATTAAGAGCTACATGGATCTTATAAGCTCTTGTACAAACTTCATAGCAAAACTCTTGCAAGCCGAGGCAGCCTTACGGCACAATATAAGAAATTACATTGTAAGAAATTACATTTTCAACGCTTACTCCAAAAAATGATTGAAAAAGGGATCGAAGATGATTAAAAATACCAAAAGTTGCCTAGCATTGCCAATGCTAGCTTTTACACTGCTCTGTACACTGCTTGCAACACTGCCGATATATGCAACGCAAGAATCTGAACAATCATTTGAGCAAGCATTTGAGCAATCTACCGATGTAGTAAGTAGTCCAACAGAGATTGTTTCTGACATCCCGCAAACATCAGGTCAAGCTATGCCAGAAGCTACAGCTCAAAAAAATGCTTTGAGCAAAGTTATGGATTCAATTTCATCTTTGCTGTCTACCATAAAAGATTATTTCAACAACAGAAGTACAAAATCAATATTGAACTCCCACGCCCTAGGCATTCGTAACGCGTCACAGGCTAAAGCCCTAGCTCATAAAATGAAAGATTTAAGCACTAAGGATAAACAAAAAGCACTTAACGATCTGTGGGCTCACGTTCGAATTAAAAAAGAACAGAACGAAATTAAAGCTATAGAAAACGACTCTTCTTTAAGTATTGAACAAAAAGATGATCAAATTGAAACTGTAAAAGATCAATTTAAAGCAGAGACAGAAGACATACAAAACGTCATGAAGCTATCTTTAAAGCCTACTGAGTTTCTCTCTGCATCTGGAGACGGTTCAGACAGCAAAATATTTGAAATAGTAGACATGAGTAAAATTGATCCAACACAACCACTGACCGAACAGTATGACGCTCTTGAAAAATCAGGCGATATAACCATGCCAGAAAAAGCCCTTGCGCAAAGTGTAACGGAATATTATGCAAACAAAGTAAACCTTAACTTTGATCAACCAGTCACTGAGCAAATAATTACCGCAATTCCAGACTGGGACAATTTTGATGGACAACTACAAATCAATATTTTAAGTACACTTACCGCTAAAATTCCAAAAGAATTTTTAAGCCAAGAAACAAATGCAAAATTAGATAAAGAACAAGAAGAACGTCGCAAAAAAGATATTTTGCATGCTCAAGAGCTTAGAGAGCAACTTGAAAAAGATAAAGCGGCTTTAAAAGCAGGACATGCATTGCCTGAAGAGTCAGTTGCTCAAGCGGTGATTGCTGAACCAGTGGTTAAAGCTGAGAAAAAAAGTAATAAAAAAATGACGAAGGAACGTCGTAAAAGACAGGCTAAAGAAAGAGGAGATGCTGCTCAAGCAGTTGATCTCCACTAGATTGTTTATTTTTCAAGCATTCAACTCTGTCCCTACGCGGGACAGCGCCCAAGTATTCTTACTCCGTCCTACGCCGTTAAACTATAGTACTCCGCTCGTCCTGATTTAATTTTCGGATAAAATTAGCATTGAAGAATAGAGGAGCTACGGAGGACAGGCAACACCAAGGTCCTACGTAGTAAATGAACAAAGTGAAATACGTAGGAGGATTGGGGGAACAGGTATCCAAGTGGCTAGCGCCCCTTTAAAAACCCCCTACGGAAATAAAAATGCATTCGCCTATCCTGCTTCGTTAAAACGAAACAGGGGCTCCATCGCAAAGTATTTCCTGATGGGGAAGCTTGATTCTTTAATTCATTTTTTCTTGAGCTGGAGTCGGAGTTAATACTCGTATTTGCCCTTGGCCGTGTCCGCCGTAGCTTTGCTATCCTTCGATACTAATTTTTTACAAAAATTAACTCAGGACGAGCGGCTAGTTTGAATTACAAGCGTAGGCTGGGCGCATACGAGCTAACTCCTGGGTATGAACCTATTTTATAAATTTTCCTTAAAATAACGGCCCGTGTCCGCCATAGCTGAAAGCAGCCTGCCCGCCGAAGCGTTTTGCGAAGGCTGGGACGGCTGGATTTGGGTGCCTTCGCGGCATGAGCGAAACAAAAAATTCATTAAAAAAACAATGTAGATAGCAACAATTGACTAAACTAAACAAGCTACTTTATTACCAAAAACCCTTGCTTTTCCCCTTCCCACTGTGACAAACTGAATTTATAAAGTTATAAAAACATGCTAAAGATGGAGAGAAGCATGAAAAAAAATATAAAATTAAGCCTACTGCTCATAGCACTGTGTGCTGGTTTTGGATTGAAGGCAATGGATGAAGGATATGAGCAACAGCAGACTCAACAAAATCAACCAGAACGTTCAACTCTGGAACAACAAAACCAAGAACGTCAAGACCGCATTAATCGTCAAGAACTAGCAAAAGAAGCTTTAGGTAGACTTCGAAACGAAGTAACTCCAAAAGAAAATCACATTGAAAATCATCCTACTGCAACAACAGAAAAACATTGGGCTAGAAGAACTTGGGAAAGTGTTAAATCTTTCTTTGGTTATGGTGATTTAGCTGAAGCAAAAAGTGGATTTTCAAGCAGAATGACAGGCTTTGATAAAACAGCTCACAAATTTGATTTCAATCCCAATAGAACTAACCAGCGTTCTATAGAAAACAATGAAATAGTTCAGAGCGTTAGAAAATGTGATACGTTACAAAAAGAAGAAATTTTCAACGAAGGTTCTCAAGATATAAAAAAGGCTTTCAGAAAAGAGCTTGATAATGCAACGATGGAAATAACTAAAAATAATATTCTTACAAGCTTCAATGAAAAATTTTCGCAATTAAGAACTGAAATTGAAAATTCTGGCATGCTTAACTCTGATCAAATGCTTGTGGAAAGAAGACCAAAATTAGCAAATGGTGCGATAGATGTAAATCCATCCCACGTTACGTTTAAAATTTATAACATGTCTGAATATAATCCTTTTGCAGATACAAGTGAGTTATCAGGTTCTCACAACGAGGGAATTTATGATGGAAAAAGTAAAGATTACACAACTGTTAATGCTATTTTAAATCGCATGGCTGATTTTTACATAAAAGGTTTAACAGTTCGAGTAGATAAAAATAATTCACTCGAAGAGCAACAACGAAAAGTAACAGATGCAGTTTTGGAGAATTTCAAAGACCGACTTAAAGATGTAAATCTTTCAAAGTTTTCTACAAATCCTGAAGATGAAACTATAAACCCAGATCTTGTAACGGTAATGGTTAACAAAATGTTAGTTAAGGCTGATGTAAGAGTTGCAGAACCTATACCAAGCAGAGTAGAACCTACTTTTAACGAACCTTCATCAGGGACTATAAGACAACAAGATACAATTCGAGATGTGAATGCTCTGCAAAGACAATTTGAAAATAAACCAATTGTAGCAGCTGAAAACAGAACAATGGAAACTGAACCAGTGATAACTGCATTAACTGAAATACCTAATACTTCTTTTGAGCAAACTCAACCGGAATCATCTAGAACTGCACAACCCGTAGCGACAGTGAGAAGTTTATTTGATAACTTAAAATCAGAAAACTATAGTAAATTATCTTCCGTTGAACAAGTTGCAACAATGTCGCAAGCTCTTGAAAATTATGATTCATTAACTTTAGACAAACAAAAATTTGTAAGAACTCAAATATCAAAAAAAGGTTCTACTATTTTTGCTAGTTTATCCCCAGAATTGAAAACAAAATATATAAATTTAGTTGCGAAGAGCGTCAATCCTTCAGATGTAATAAGTCAAACTTCAACAGAATATGGTAATTCAGCTGGTAGCTCATCAATATTTAGTGGTGACACTCGAACACCAGAAGAACGAGCAGCATACGAAAGACTGTTAAACTTGTAACAACTAAATTTATTTTAAGCACCTAAAAAAAGAAGCTGATTTAAAAGTCAGCTTCTTTTTATTTCTTAATTTTCAAATCTATAAAGCCTGCTCAATGATTCCACCGCCAAGGCACACATCACCATCATACAGTACCGCAAATTGCCCTGCGGCAATCCCCTGCTTACTTTCGGTGTTAAGCATGATGGTAACATCTGTACCGTGTGCTGTGACCGTTGCGGCGTGCACCGCAGGACCATGGCGAAATCGGACGTCGAGATTAGTTTTTAAGCTTGCGCTGCCCTGGATCCAGTTAAAGTTTTTAACGATCATGCCTGATTTATGCTCTGTTACCGATCCGTACGTTTTTGAAATGTAGACGATATTTTTGGCTGCATCTTTAGAGACCACATACCAAGGGCCACCCGAAAGGCCTAAGCCTTGGCGTTGACCAATGGTGTAAAACCAAAATCCTTCATGCACTCCAAGCTTTGCACCAGTTTCAAATTCGACTATGTCACCAATTTTAGTACCAAGATGAGCTTTTAAAAAATCAGAGAATTGAAATTTGCCTAGGAAGCAAATCCCTTGTGAGTCTTTACGATCCTGCGTTGGCAGATCATATTTTCTTGCAAGCTCACGAACTTCAAATTTTTCAAAGCCACCGATAGGAAAAAGGGCACGCTTAAGTTGCTCTTGTGAAAGATATGCTAAAAAGTAGGTCTGATCTTTTACCGGGTCTTTACCCTTTTTTAAAACGGAGAGGGTTGGTGTATGTTCATACGATGTATGTTCAATTTGTGCGTAATGCCCAGTTGCTACGTGTTCAAAGTACTCACCGTCAGGAGCATTATCGATTGCATCGTAAAAAGCACCGAATTTAACTTGTTGATTGCACAGCATGTCGGGGTTAGGCGTGCGCCCTGCCCGAATGTCATCAAGCATGTAAGACACCACTCGAGTATGATACTCTTGCTGCATTGAAACTATTTTAAGGGGTACATTGAGCTTTTCACAGACTCCACGGGCATACTCTAGATCTTGCTCCCATGGGCATGAGCCTAAATAAGACAGCTCATCTTCAAGCCAGATTTTTAAATAAAACGCAGTCACGTCGTGACCCTGCTCTTTTAAAAGTGCGAGAGCAACTGAGCTATCGACACCGCCTGAAACTAAGACTGCTATTTTTTTCATTTAAAAACCTAAAAAAGTGATTTGTTTATATAGTTTATTTTACATGAAATATAAGATTTATTCTATTCTGAAAATAGTTGTTCATATTTGTTTAATTTAGTCGGTTACCCAGGCGTAGCCTTGTGCGACCGTGTCCGCCATAGCCCTTGGCGACGGTTGGAAGCCTGGGTGACCAACTGATTAAACCGACCAACTGATTAAACCGACTAATTACACAAAAATAAAAATCAAACTATTGTAACCCAATCGCTGCTTGTGACAGAATGAAAAAAAATTAGATTTTCAACACTGAAAATTGGAATATATTCCGTTGAAAAAAAAGGAAAACAAAATGAATAAAATTATTAAAAAATATCTATCGATCACGTTGCTATGCATACTCTCAATAGTGCTACCTACAAGTACTTTCAGTCCGATTACTTCTTGGTGGTCTAAAGGTCAAACTAAATCTATTTTAAAAAACATGGCTGAAAATCCTAACGATCAGTCACAAAACAAAGCTCTTTTAGAAAATTTAGAAAAATTAAGCACACAGGACAAACAAGAAGTTTTAAATGAATGGATGAATGTTAGATCAAAAAACATGCAAGACATGGTCAATCTTATCAAAGCTGACAGCTCAATGGACAAGCTAGAAAAAGATACCGCTATTCAAGAAAAAAAAGAGCAATTTAGACAAGAAGTTGACGGCATGAAAGATGAAATGAAACCATCTTTAAAAGATCATGAAGTTTTAATTACCGCTCTTAATGCAAAAAAACAATTACAATTCAAAGTAGTCGATATGACAAAAATTAATCCGACTCAACCGCTCACGCAGCAATATGATGCTCTTGCAAGAGCTGAGGATTTGAAAGTTGGACTAGACGCCTTAACAAAAATTGTTGCAAATTTTTATGCTGACAAAGTTACGCTTGATCTAAGCAAACCAGTCGACGCTCAAATACTTAAAGAAATTCCAAACTGGAACAATTTTAATAAAGAACTTCAATCTAACGTTTTAAATAAACTTGCAACAAAAATCCCAGAAGAATCTGTCATGAAAAAGGCAGCTGCTAAGCAACAACAAGCACACGAAATTCGGGAGCAACAAGAAGCAGATGCTCAACAAGAACTACAAAAACTCGACAAACTAACTCAAGAAGCTGCAACTATAAAAAAACAACAAGATGCAGATCAAGCTCGACGAAACGAAGAAAAACAACGTGCACTGCAAGCAAAGCAAAAACTGCAAGCCCAAGCACGACAAGAGCAGCAACGACGAGAAAAATTAGCCAAAGAAGCTGCAGCTCTCAAAAAACAAAGAGCTGAACAGCAAGCAAAACAAAATGCAGAAATACAACGCACGCAAGAAGCTCATGCAAAACAAGACGCACAAACGCGACAAGAATTACAACGGCTTGAAAAGCTAACTCAGAAAACAAAACTACTCAAAAAACAACAAGAGTTGGAGCAAGAACGACAACATGCAGAAAAACAACAAGAACAACTGACTAAAGAAAAACTGGCTACACAAGCGCAGCGAGAACTGCAAAAACTCGAAAAATTAGCCAAAGAAGCTGCAACTATAAAAAAACATCTCGAGCAAAAGCAAGCAGAATAAATTGTAAGTAAAATAATTTGTAACGAAATAAAACAAAAGGAGATTTACCATGTCTACGCTTCTTACTACCTTAATGGCCGTTGCGGGATTTTTTGTAGGATTTTTCGCTTGGGATCCAAGCTTAAAGAAAAATGATGAAAATATAGAAATCGTTCAGATCGAATCAGTTGAAACTGAGCCAGTTGAAATCGAAGAAACGTTGAAAAAATTTTACGCTTCTATTTTGCACGAACAAGAAGGAAACTTTCAAAACTTACTCAATGTTATGAAAAAAGATTGTAGCTTGCCCCGTGGCACAACACCCCTTTCTTTTGCTATCGAACAAAAAAAATATTCTTTTGGACAAATACTTCTTCGTAGTGATTTTAAAGCAACTCTACAAGACCTACAGAAAGCTCAATTTTTGCAAAGTTTAGAAACTGATCCAATCAAAAAAGATCAAGCAACAATATTTGTTAATTTCCTAACACAACATTTACAAGAAAATAATATATTGCCCAACTCTGAACCAATGCAGCGAGGAAAAGATGGTGCAGCGTTAGCCACCGATTCAAGCAATGCTAGTAACTCTTTTAAATCTGTCGATTATCAGTTTATACAGGCAACTGAAAAAGGAGACGTCGCAAGCATGACAAATCTTATAAGACAAGGTGCAAACCCCAATGCAATAATTAACTGCATACGGCCTTTGGATATTTCTATCGCTCACGGGCAATTGGGCTCTTTAGAATTTTTACTCAACCAAAACATAACTGTAACTCGTGAAGATATTGAAAAAGCTGCTGTTTATCAAAGAATTCATGCCACAAATGAAGACTGTCTGGATAGATATTGCGAGAAAGGTGTAAATAAACAAGAAGCTTTTTTGACAGAAACCAGAATACGACAAAGAGTTTTCGATAGATTAGTCACTCATGCCCGTAGACAAACAGAAGCTGCTGCAACATTATCTCGTGACAAAAAAGCATAATCACATAAAATATATTTATCGCGCCAGCAAGCGTATTTTACATAGAAGATTAATTGATTAATATATTCTCTATCCCTCGATACAATTTCTTCGAAATCACTCGGGACGAACGACAGAAGGACCTTGACCATGAATCAATTTGAACAAATAAAATCAGACTTTTTTTTATTTCTGATGCAGCATCTCAGTATCACCAAGGAAGTTACTTACAGCTCACAGTTTGATCTTAATATCGACGAAGACAAACAAGCTTTTGGTGATATCAATTCAAACATTGCTATGATACTGGCAAAAGAATTAAAACAAAATCCTCGCACGCTTGCCCAAGATATTATCAATAATTTCAAACACCCTTTTGTGCAAAAAATTGAAGTGGCTGGTCCTGGATTTTTAAATTTTTTCATGACTCCAGCATGGTATCAAGCGTTAGCACTTGAAGTTGCTCATAAAAAAGAATCTTACTTTTCAGACAAGCCTTCACACCCAAAAAAAATAAACGTTGAGTTTGTTAGTGCTAATCCTACAGGCCCAATGCATGTCGGCCATGGAAGAAACGGTATTTTAGGTGACGTACTTTCAAACGTTTTAACGTTTTTGCACTACGATGTATGCAAAGAGTTTTACATTAACGACGCTGGCGCTCAAATCACAAAGCTCGGCAACTCATTTAAAATTCGATGCTTGCAAATTCTTGGTCATGACATAGAGCTTCCTGAGGAAGCGTATCATGGTGAAAACCTCATAGACCTTGCCCGCACATGCGTTGCTCAATTTGGCAAAAACCTTGAGCAAGAACCTGACAGCTTTTTTCAAATTTACGCAAAAGAGCACATGCTTGCAGAGCTTAAAACAACGCTAGAAAATTACGGTATTTTATTTGATATCTGGTTCTCTGAAAAAAGTTTACATGATCATGGCAAAGTTGAGGCTGCACTTGACCGCTTAAACAGAACAGGACACACCTATGAACTTGAAGGAGCCCTTTGGTTTCGTTCAACAACGTTTGGCGACGACAAAGATCGCGTGCTAAAAAAAGCAAATGGCGAACTAACGTACGTTGCTGCTGATGTAGCATATCTTATCGACAAACTAGACCGCGGATTTGACGAGCTTGTCATGGTTTTAGGTCATGATCATCATAGCTACAAAGTCAGACTCAATGCAATCATGCAAGCTTTAGGCTACGATCCAAAAAAATTAAATGTCATTTTGTATCAACTCGTGCACATCATGAAAGATGGTGCTCCGGTCAAAATGTCAAAACGATCTGGTAACATGGTTACACTGTCTGAAGTTGTTGAAGAAGTTGGAAAAAACGTTGCACGATTTTTCTTTTTAAATCGAAAAGCTGATGCTGAACTCCAGTTTGACCTTGATTTAGCTCTTAAACAAAGCAACGAAAATCCAGTATTTTACATTCAGTATGCGTATGTTAGAACTTTAAGCATTCAAAGAAAAGCTTTAGAAGAAAATATCATCATCAATGAAACATGCTTTTATGATCAAGAATTTACTGATCTTGAAAAATTAATTCTTAAAAAGATCTGCTCACTAAAATCAATGATTTGCAATATCGGCAATAATCATCAAATTCATTTGCTAGCATATTTTACTCATGAACTGGCTGGACTTTTCCACAGATATTACAACATGCAACGAGTTATTGATGCAAGTAACCCTGCTATAACACAACAACGCTTGCACATTATCGGTTTGGTACAACAAACTTTACGAACATGCTTGTTTTTGATGGGTGTAACGCCAATGGAAAAGATGTAGTTTTGGAATCAAAACTTACTAAAATTTTTCAATATTAGTCGGTCACCACATATCATCTTTATTTTTCAAAATATTCAACTCTGTTCCTACGCGGAACAGCGCCAAAGTATGGTTTCGTACATACTTTGGAATCATACGACCCAAAGAGGTTTCTTTGGGTAATCTCACGGAAATAAAAATGCATTCGCCTTCGGCTCCATCGCAAAGTATTTCCTGATGGGGAAGCTTGATTCTTTACATAATTTTTTCTTGAGCTTGAGTCGGAGTTAATACTCGCATTTGCCCTTGGCGCATACGAGCTAACTCCTGAGTATGAATAAAATTTAATTAATTTTTATCACTGGTGATAGATGTCCATACTTCTTTAGCTATAAAATATTTTGCCACACCTCGTCGTCCCCGGCTTGATCGGGGATCCAGGTAATAAAAATAAAATTCCACAATACATACCAAGGTCCGACGAAGTAAGCGAATAAAATGAGACACGAAGTCTGGATTGGGGCCTGCCACGGCCAGAGTGGCAAACAAAAGATCAAATTTAAACATTGATGATTATTTGTGGCCGTGCCCGGCATAGCCTTGGCGACGCCTGGGTGACCGATTATATAAAAAAACAATTATAACAATTTGCTTTAATTTATTTTTTTCCTTACCTTCAATCTACATTGATCCAAAAAAAAAGGATGAGTAAGAATGAAAAAAAATAATCTATTATTGTGCGCTTTATTTTGCGCAACTATCCCCCTACAATCACAAGTAAAACTAGAACCATTTAAACCAATGACTGATATTCCAGAGCTATCATTTTATCAGGGTTTACAGCTTGATTACCTATCGCACGAGCTCAATCAACATTCAAAAATAATTGCTTCAGATTGGACCGATAATGAAAAAACCCAACTTTTGATAGAGCAACTTGAACTTGACGTGAAAGAATCAAGCAAAGAAACCCAAGATTTTATGAAAGAACGGATCATCCAACTTTTTAACGATTATGAAATCAATATCTTTTTTACTTCAGACAATTCTATACAACGAGTAACTCAAAAAGAAACTTATCCAAAAGAAACTCATCAAATTCATAGAGACCATGAAAATGACGATGAACCTGATTCTTCAACCACTCCGCATTACCATTTTCATAGCTTGCACGGTCACAAAGACCAAGATGGCTCTGCGCAAGATCATATCGAAGAAAAAACACATCTCAAAGAATCAACCCTCCTTATTCCTCATAAAAAAACTGATGCTACTCCGATAATCATGACACCTGCACAACTTCACAGAATACACGGTGGACGCAGAACTCTTAACAAAATAAAAAGAAGATTAGCTGAAAACGAGAGAAGGGAAAAAGAACTAAGAAATAAAATTAATCAAGAGTCAACTCTCACAAACAAAACAAAACAAGAGCAAACTTTACTAACTAAACAAAAAAAGCAAGAACAGGTCATAATAGAGCAAATAGAACAAGATAAAGCTCAAATAGAGCAAATAGAACAAGAACTAGCTTCAATAATCCAAAGCGGGAGAAAGTTAACACAACCCGAAACAAACACTTCTATTAAACCAAGGACTGGACCACTCAAGGAACCACGGCAAGAACGTGTACAACAAGAAGAACGTCTAAAGCAAGATAATGCTGAATCAAAACCTAAATCAGACACGCATGAAGCACCAGAACATATTATTTTTTAATAAGAGATAAAATGAACTTTGCCAAAAGCTTATTTTCTGGCAAACTATAAGAACAAATACATTAAAGCAGAACTCCTTATGGCTCTTGCAACAGACCTCAATAAATCATAGGAATTTTACAATGACAAAAGTATCATTAGAATCTATACAAAAATTACGAAACATGACTGGCCTTGGAATGCTTGATTGCAAAAAAGCACTCGAAGAAGCTAACGGCGACATTGAAAAATCAATCGAACTTCTTAGAAAACGTGGAACAGCTCTGGCTGATAAACGAGCAGACAAAGAAACTACCCAAGGAATCGTTGTTTCTTACATCCACCCTGGTGATCAAACTGGCGTTCTTCTTGAATTAAACTGTGAAACTGACTTCGTATCTAGCACAGAAGCTGTCAAAACATGCGCAAGAGATATTGCTATGCACATTGCAGCGATGAAACCTAAATACGTTTCTCCTGATCAAGTTGACGCGGCTTTCTTACAAAAAGAAAAAGAAATCGCAACTGAACTACTCAAATCTCAAGGCAAACCTGCTAACATGATTGAAAAAATCATTGAAGGCAAAATGGCAAAAATCGCAAGCGATGTTTCACTTCTCAAACAACCGTTTGTAAAAGATGAATCAAAAACTATTGAAGAATTACTAAAAGAATTGTCAGCAAAAACTGGCGAAAATATTAAAGTTAAACAATTTGCACGCTTTGAAATAGGCGCGTAGGAGATTATAGTAATGACACCAATTATCATTGAAGAAGGCAACATAAAATCTTTTGAAAAACCCGTTATTGCGGAAATGGACAAAGGTTTTGCTCACTTTGAAAAAGATCTTACCAGTGTTAGAACAGGAAAAGCTCACATAGGCATGATCGAAGACGTTAAAGTAGAATGCTATGGTGGCAGCTTGATGAATTTGCGCGACATTGCATCACTTGCAGCGCCAGATGTAAACATGCTTACCGTACAACCTTGGGATAAAGGCGTAATGGCTGACATTGAAAAAGCAATCAAAGCTTCACATCTTGGCCTGAGCCCTGTTATCGATGGTGATATTATTCGAGTTGAACTTCCTCGTATGACAACTGGTCGTCGCGAAGAATTAGTCAAGTTGGTTGGTAAAAAAATCGAAGACGGAAAAATCAACCTTCGAAACATCAGAAAAGATTTTGTTAACATGATCAAAGATGCTCAAAAAGGCAAAAAGATTTCTGAAGATTTTGACAAAAGATTAAATAAAACGCTTCAAGACATAACTGATAAATATGTTGAAAAAGTTGACGCAACTGGCGAAAAAAAGAAAAATGAGCTAAAAGCCTTTTAAATGGGCTTGTGCAAAATAAACAACTTGTGCTATACTATCGACAGTTGACCTAAAATCATTGAATGCAAGAGTGGCGAAATTGGTAGACGCGCTGGACTTAGGATCCAGTTCCCGAAAGGGAGTGGGGGTTCAATTCCCTTCTCTTGCACCAAAAAAAGGAGATTTATGGTACAAAGCGACAAAGTATGCTGTCTGGTTGATTCAAAACCACTCAGCAACAGTTATCAATTCACCGTTTCGGTTCCATCATGCATCACAGAATCATTTTTCCAACTCGCAGCTCAAGCACAACAAAGTTCCGCTCAAACGACTGGTTTTAAAAAAGGATCAGCTCCCATTTCATACGTTCAAGAACATTTTAAAGCCCCGATCGTCAGTCATCTGAAAGATCTTGGGCTTAAATTTTTTGGAATCAATACACTTATGCAAAACATTCGCCAACAAAAAATTATTGTTGTCGGAACTCCTCAGCTTAAAGATATTCAAATTGATGGAGCTGGAAACGCTCTATACCATTTTGAAGGGTATGCTCCCAAAGAGCTTTATATGCAAAGCTGGAAATATCTTCCCTTTAAGCCGACCCCTCGTAAGCAGTATCGCGACATTGATAAACAGGTCACATCTTTTCTGCAAGATGAAGAAGCCATCCAAAGCCGTTTTAAACCTGAAAGCGGTATAGATGTCGGTGATTGGATTTGCTTTAAAGCCTGGATCATAGACAAAAATGATAATCCTGTTTTCGATAAAAACACCTCCAACATTTGGTTGAAAATCGGAAACGAAGAACCAGATGTCATTTTCCAAAGTATATTTTTAGGCAAAAAAATAGGCGACCGTTTTACCACAGATAATTCAAGCTTACAAAACTATTTCTGCGAAGCTTCAAATTCCAGTTACACCTATGTTGTTGAAATAAAAGACATTGTTCCTTATCGGTATTTTTCATTCGATCTTTTTAAGCAATATTTTAAGATTAAAACTCATAAAGATTTACTCAGCAAAATCACTGAAGTTTTTTCATTTAACAACGACATTTCACAGCGTCGCTCCATTGGCCATGAAGCTTTAGGGCTTATCATTAAAAAAAATCAGATTGTTTTGCCTGACGGCGCCATAACTGTACAAAAAAGATTAATTCTTGCCGATCTTCAATTTAAACCTGATTTTATAGTTTATAAACAAGATCGAGAATTTGACTCACAAGTTACCAGTATGGCAAAACGACAATTGCTTGATTCTGTTGTTGCTGAATATGTTGGATACCAAGATAATTTAACCGTGAGTCCTCAAGACATTAAAGCGATTTTACAAATTACCCAACGATCTCGGTTAAAAGATTTTCTCTACTTCCCCTTCCTGAAAACACAACTCAGCGGCCAAGAATTTCCCGTTGAAGG
>JBAZWT010000013.1 GCA_041660205.1 Candidatus Babeliales bacterium | reverse complement strand
TTATGCCTTTAACAGAGTTTTCTGGCATAGAATCCACATAGGAAGTCTGTTTATGTTTCGATATGAGATTTTATTTCTCACCGTTCCAGAAATCACTAAAGATGAATCTGAAGCGATTAAAACCCATTTTACAAAAGTAGTTCGTGCTCATAAAGGTACGTTAGTTTCTTTTGATCGTTGGGGAAAATACCGCCTTGCATACCCAGTTAATCATAATGATTACGGTGTATATTTTTTAACTCGTTTTGAAGTTGAAAAAGCAGAAAAAATTCAATTGCTTGATGCTCTTAAAGAGATTTTCGTCTTTAAGTTTAACACATTGATCGTAAAACATATTTTTGAACGTTTGGATGTTGCTGCGTCGCTTGAATACAGACGACCAGATTCATTGGAAGATAGCCCACAAGATGTGGACACTTTCTTGAAACGTCATGATATGGAAGGTTTGATCAAAAAAGGACCTGCTCGTAAAAACTTTGAAGGCAAAGAAAGACTACAAGATCTTGATGACGTAGATGGTGATGATTCTGCAGAAATGCAATCATAAGTCATAGCGTTACTTTTGCTAGCAAAGATACAAATAAACTGAAATTAAAAACGAAAAGAGTTTAGATTATGACAAAGAAAATAAAATTAAAAATTAGCGCTCGTCTTTTAAAGAAAAAATTCCGCAAAAAAACGGCGCTTTCAAAAAAACAATGCCGATTTACAAACAATCCTGACATGGTTCACGATCTTAACTATAAGAACGCGGTATTGTTGTCAAAATTTCTAACAGAACGTGGTAAAATTTTACCATCACGTATCTCTGGAAATTCAAACAAGTATCAAAGACTTGTTGCTCAAGAGATTAAAAAGTCCAGAATTATGGCATTATTGCCTTTCTGCGCTACCGAATATTAAACTCTAGAGTTTATGACGTATTATAGAATTGTTGTTGCATATGACGGGACAGGCTATCATGGATGGCAGGTCCAGCCAGGTGCAACAACAATTTCTCAAATCTTAATTGATTCTTTCTCCTCTGTATTTCTTCAAAAAATATCCTTGCTTGGTGCTTCTCGCACTGACGCAGGAGTTCATGCTTTGGGTCAGGTTGCCATTGTGAGGTCTCCCATAGAAATTGAGTCAGAGGTCTTACGAAAAGCTTGGAGTAAAGCTATTCCAGGTGAAATCGTTATTAGAAAAGTTGAGCAACTCGATCGATTGATTCATCCACACGATGGTGTAATTCAAAAAACATATGCATATCATTTCTTTTTAGAGCGGCCGTTGCCATTTGTGCAAAGGTTTGGCTGGTATTTTCGTCGTAAAGTTGATCTTGAGCTTTTACAATCAGCGCTTAATATTTTTGTGGGAACACATAATTTTAGGTCTTTTTGTAGTGGTGATGATTTGCAAGACACAATTCGTACCATTGATAGTATGAACGTTTCATATGTTCCAGCTTGGAATGCGTATCGAATTGAAGTTAAGGGTAAAAGTTTTTTAAGATATATGGTTAGACGCATTGTTGGCGCTTGTTTGGAAATAGCTTCGCGTGATAGTTTAAGTTTAAATGATCTTGCAAATGTGCTAAGTAAACAAAATCCGTGTCATACTCTTCCAAACGCTCCATCAAAAGGATTAGTATTAGAACAAATCTTATATGAGACAAAAGGGGAAGTTACATGAAAAATATTAAAACAAAATTTTTTGTTATAGCATTGATTTTGGGTGTAGGGATTGGATCCTATTTGTGGCATAAAAGTCACGTAGTTGAAATCCAAGACTTTGATTTTCAAAAAGATAGTGCTAAGGTTGATGAGCTATTTCATAAAGGTGATAACTGGTATTGGTTGATTAGTACTGGTAGCAGCGCGATATACAACGTAGATTTTATGCTTAGACATAAAACATCATCACAGTATGAAAAAAAGTATGATATGATAGTGAAAGTTTTAAAAGTTGGCGATAACATTGCTGGTTTTTTAGCCTACTATCCTCTCTCTGAGCATGTATGGCAGTTACTCTTCTTGGCAGTCGATCAAGACTTTAGACGTCAGGGCGTTGCAAAAAAATTATTGAAATTTGCTGTTGATGATATGGTCTCAAGAGGCGCGATTAAAGTTTCTCTTGCAACCAGAAATAATAACTTTAAGGCTCAGGGTTTATATAAAAACTTTGGATTTAAGCTTACAAGCTCAGATGACGAGTTTGTTTTCTTTTCATGGTACAAGCGTTAAAGTATAAAAAGATTTTTTACGAGAGATTTTTTACATGGTGTTGGTCAAGGTGAGCCAAGGGTTATAATTTGGTCACTTGCACACCAGTTTTTTGCTAAGACTTAAAAATGTCAGGCAGTTAAAAATATTGAAAGGTTAGAAATATGAAAAAAGTTATAACGTTCTTATTGTGTTTAGTTTATTCATGTGACGTGCAATCATGCGCCTCTTCATTTACCATTCGGGTTCCTAAAAGATTTCTCACAGAAAAAGCAGCTTTGGTTTTGTACATGCTTGACGAATCAGGCAGACAGTGTGTAGGTAAATGTCGCCTAGACCTTAATAGCGCATCAAGAAAAATTTCTCATCGAGAACTGCAAATAACTACTGATCAAGAAGTGTATGGCCTTTGTGATGCTATAGATTTAAAAATATCAAATCCATCGGATCCATTTACAGAGCATGAAGTTGTATTGTGCTTCGAATTTGATAGTTCTGTTAATTTGCTGCGTACTTTAGTCATGAAAGATACATTGCTAGAAGATGATCCTTTCGGTGTACTTGAATTTTCTCCATCGGGTCAGGTAACGAGTTCTGATGATGAAGAGTTTGATCCTTTATCAGATTTGGTTGATGGTGTTGACGCTAGCAGCGTGGCGACCTCAGCTCAAGCAGACGCACATAGAAACTCACTTTTGAAGCAATACGCGATGTATGCAGAAATTGTAGCTCTTGTAACATACGGTAAAGCAAAACGAGCAGTAAGCGATATGACAACGTGGATATATGGTTCAAACTAAAGGCTCTAGACATATATTTTCATTTTACAGCCCAGAAGTTATCTCAACGGTTTGGGTTGAAGGTGCCACGATTTCTGTGCGTAACGAAGAACTTGTGCATAGACTGGTCAAAGTTGTCAAAGTGCAGGATGGTGACATTTGTGTTTTGTTTGATAGCTATGTTCATGCAACTGTTACAATCCTTCAAGTTACTAAAAAAGATATTAAAATTCGTGTTGACGAGTTACGTAACAACGTTGCAATCGCCCCAAAGATTAGTTTTTTACTGCCACTTTTAAAAAAAGAAGCGCTTGAAGAAGCTGTCTACTCTTTGTGCGAAATTGGGGTAAGCGAAATTCAGCTCGTGGTAACTCAAAAGTCTCGCTCTCTTTCTGCGATGACGCCAAAAGAACTTGATCGGTTACGCGGCATTGTAGTTGCTGCAGCAGAACAATCAAAAAACTACAGCTTCCCTGTTTTACAAGATCCTAAAAATATTAAAGATGCCGTTGGTTCAATTAATCATGAAATCGATAAAATTGTATTTGACGCCTCTGGGAAATCATTTTTTGAGATTCATAAAAAAACTGCAGGTAAAAGTGTTGTTTTATCTGTTGGTCCTGAAGGTGGCTTGACCTTTGAGGAATTGGACATCTTGCGTGATCATGGCTTTGATACCTGCGCATTGACGCAAACTACGCTTCGAGCTGTTCAGGCTGTTGCTGTCAGCTCTGCTTTATTTCGGTTGTCATAAAATTGTCATTGATCTATCTTTACAAAACGATGTCCTTGCTCATCTAAAAGTAAGATTGGTAGAGAGAGAAAGTGCTAAAAAAGCTATAGCAAAGCCATCTTTTTCAAATTTTACATTAATTTTGTAAGTTGTTTTAAATAACTAAAAAGTTATAATGAAAATATGGAAAAAGATCATATCTAAGCCAAAAAATTCTGTTTTAAAATATTAAATTATCTATTTATGAAAGCTCTATAATGAAAAAAATATTTTTATATTCAACTTTATATTTTTTCCTGCTTGCAGGAAGCCTACTCTACTCATCTGCGCCTGCGCAGTCATCAGCAATTGTAAAGCAAGACGCTATACAATTTAAAGGCCTGACTCCTGATCAAGAAGAACGTTTTTTAAGTGCACTTTCTGGTGACGACACAACCATTATTTCGACATTTGATTCTAAGGTTGTAGAGGAAAATGAATATGCCTTTACAAAAGCTGCTGTAGTAGTTCACAATAAATCTTTTTTTGATTATTTTTTAAACAGGTTATCTCCAACAAAATTACAAGCTAAAGATGACGAGCAGTATTCATTGTTGCATGTAGCAGCAGAAGTTGGAAATGCTCATGCTGTAAAAAATTTAATAGAAAAAGGACTATCGGTAACTGATAAAACTC
The DNA here is from genome assembly GCA_041660205.1 of Candidatus Babeliales bacterium. NCBI lineage: Bacteria > Candidatus Babeliae > Candidatus Babeliales > Candidatus Babeliales bacterium. The sequence goes on along the minus strand of JBAZWT010000013.1, from coordinate 19,601 downwards.
TAACCACGGGCAAAAGTCCACTTCATGCTGCTTATCAATGTAGTGCTCTTTGTGAGTCTTTTGATCCTGCAGTGGTGCAACTTTTAGTTGATAAAAATCCTAGTCTTGTAAATGAACGAGACGGCACTGGAAGAACAGCATTACACTGGGCTGTTTTGGGAGATAATCCTGATATGCTTAAAGAATTACTAGCGCAAAGAGCTAATCCAGATATCAAAGATGACAATGATTATATAGCCTTAGATTATGCAATTTTAACTGGAAATGCCGTCATAGCTGAAATTTTATTGAGACACTTTGGTGATTCGTATGCTCACTTTGACAAAGAGACCATTTTAAAATTAATGTCGAGATTCGCATACGATCTAGATTCAAACGGAACCTCACAAAGAAACTATCACTTTAGCTCTGAGCGTTTAAATGAATTTTTATTTGCTGCTGCAGCAAAAGGTAGCAGCGCTTCGATTGTTGCGTTACTTATTGAAAATGGTGTAAACCCAAATGTTCAAGCTAACTGTGGCTGTACTCCTTTAAAAATAGCTGCTCAGAATGGGCATGCCGAAGTACTCAGAGCATTACTTGCTGCTCATGCAGATTTAAATGCTACAGACGCAAACGGTTTTACTCATTTACATGTTGCTGCAGAGAAAGGAAATGTTGAAATAGTCAGAGCATTACTTACTGCTCGTGCAAATTTAAATGCTGCAGATGCAAGCGGCTTTACTCCTTTACATATGGCTGCCCAGAACGGACATGTTGAAACTGTCAGAGAATTAGTTGCTGCTCATGCAGATTTAAATATTCAAACTAACAAAGGTTCTACTTCTTTACATACGGCTGTTCGCGAAAATTCTTTTGAAACAGCTGTTCGCAGAAATTCTTTTGAGATAGTAAGGATATTGCTTGCTGCTGGTGCAAATTCAGAAATTAGAGCTTGTGACGGTAGACCATTAGATATAGCAATGAATAATAGATATACAGATCCTGATCTTATAACGTTACTTAGTAAAGCCACTAGTTGCACAATACAATAAATTTTAAAAAATTCTGTTTTAAAATATTAAATTACATACTCACGAAAGCTCTATGATGAAAAAAATATTTTCATATTCAAATATATGGTTTTTCCTGCTTGCAGGAAGTTCGATATTTTCATCTGCGCCTGCGCAGTCATCAGCGATTGCAACGCAAGACGCTATACAATTTAAAGGTTTAACTGGTGAACAAGAAGAACGTTTTTTAAGTGCACTTTCTGGTGATGACACAACTATTATTTCGACATTTGATTCTAAGGTTGTAGAAGAAAATGAATACGCTTTTACAAAAGCTGCCGTAGTAGTTCACAATAAATCTTTTTTTGATTACTTTTTAAATAGAATATCTCCAGCAAAATTACAAGCCAAAAATGAAGAGCAGTATTCATTGTTGCATGTAGCAGCAGAAGTTGGAAATGCTCATGCTGTAAAAAATTTAATAGAAAAAGGATTGTCAGTAACTGATAAAACTTTAACCAATGGCAGAAATCCACTTCATGCTGCTTATCTTTTTAAACTTAGTGAGCATGAAGATTTTGATCCTCGTGTTGTGCAACTTTTAGTGAGTAAAGATCCAAAGATTGTAAATGAACTAGACGGCAATGGAAGAACAGCTTTGCACTATGCCGTTTTGGGAAATAATACTGATATGCTTTTAAAGCTATTATCCCATAGACCTAATTTTAACGTTAAAGACAAGGATGATTGTACGGCCTTAGATTATGCAATTATAAATAGAAACGTTGTTGCGGCTGAAGGATTATTGAACCATGTTGAAGGTAATATATATTGCAAATTTCATAAAAATACCATTTTAAAGTTAATATCAGGGCCACAATATGATTTAAATTCAAAGCGACGCCTAAAATTAAAACCACAGTTCAGCTCTGAACATTTAACTAGATTATTATTTCATGCTGCAAAAAAAGGTAGCAGTGCATCGATTATTGCGTTACTTCTTGAAAATGGTGCAAATCCAAATGCTGCAGATAGAAATGGCAGGACTCCTTTATACGTGGCTGTTTTGTATGGACATACTAAAATGGTTAGGAGATTGCTTGATGCTAAAGCTGATCTGAATGCGGTAACTATTTATGGCTTTACTCCTTTACATGATGCTGCTGAGGCAGGAAATATTGAAATACTTACAATATTATTTGCTGCTCATGCAGATCCTAATGCTGCAAGCGTAGATGGCTGGACTCCTTTGCATAGGGCTGCTATACGAGGATGTGTTGAAACAGTTAAAGTATTGCTTGATGCTGGCGCAAATCCAAATGCTGCAAGCAAATTTGGCTCTACTCCTTTATCTCTAGCAACAAATACAATTTATCCAAATCCTGAGATTGTAAAATTACTTAAAAGTTACATGAGCTGCTCGTCACAATGTAGTTGCGTTGTGCAATAAATTTTAAAAATCAACGATTGTTTTAATTTTTGATTTCTGGATATTTGTCAGGATTTTCTAAGCAATATTTTTCAGCAGGGCTGTTTATAGGATGTTCCGCAAAAGTGATAAATTTTTTGCCATCAAATCCGCCTTTTTCGTTGCGTTTCTTTTCTTTGCAATCACTTAGCTGCTTAGTTGTAAATCCATACGATTGGCGCAATGCGTCAACGACTTCTAAAATATCAGCAAGCTCTTCAAGAATGTTTTCTTTGCTGTCAGCATGCTGAACTTCATGAGCTTCTTCAATTAATTTTATTTTTAACTGTTTTTGAAAGTCTTGATCAGAAAGCTCGATCCAATAGAGTTTTGATCCTAGAGGCTCAAGCATGCCGCTAATTTTGTCTCGAAATAATTTGTTTTGTTTAAATGTACGAAAATTCATATTTTTAATAAGTTCCTTCTTTATGATTTCTGTCAGTTTAACAAATTCAGTGATTTTTTATATAAACTTTGTATTTTATACAAACTTTGTATCTTATAAAAATATTGAAGGTTTAAAAATTAGTTATATTCCTGGAGGGTTTATGTTTACTTCTGTGCAAGCTTCTGTAAAAAAAATTACATTTTCTTCAAAGAATAAAAAACAAGAAATAGTTATTATATTGGATGATCAAAAGATAGAAAGTCCGATAAAAAATGCCCTTAAAGATGTAAAGGAATATAATTTTACATACATCAATAATCATAAAAATTTAATATCTGCTCTTGAGAAAATAAAACCTGCCTTTGTTTTTAATACGTGCGAGCAAGCTTATAACAATGATACGCGTATGAAGCTTCATATTTCAGCACTTCTTGAAATGTTAGGGATTCCATACTCTGGCCCCTCTCCTGATGGTTTTGCAATCGGTTATAATAAATTTATAGTAGCAAGTATCGCTTCAAGCTTGTGCATTAATATCCCAGCTGAGACCTATTTTGATCTCAATGATCCATCGGTAAAAATTCCTACAGAATTTCCAGTTGTAATAAAATCAAATTTGGGCGGTTGCCTTAAAAATAAGGTCGTAAGTAACGCAAAAGAGTTCCAAGAATATATTGAGCAAGCCAAGCAAAGCATGAGTGACGGATTACTTGTGGTTCAAGAGTTTTTATCAGGGGATGAGTACAGCGTTTCAATTGTTGGAAACCGTGGGAATTATACTATTTTGCCGATTATAAAAATGAACTCTGAAAAACGTTTGTCTGAAATTACGAAAAACGATGCCCAAAAAATAATTGATGCTTCAATCAAAATGTTTGAAAGAACTGGTTGTCGTGATTATGCCCAATTTGATTTTCGCGTAGATGATAACGGACAGATTAAATTAATTAAAGTAATTCCTAGTCCAGATTTAAGCTTGAATAGTACTTTTACCAGGGTGGCTAAAATGAACGGAATGACGTACGCGGCAATGCTTGAATTAATTTTAAAAGCGAGTCGACAACGTTATATTTTTTCAGAAGTTTCTGATGAAAAACCTTTAGAACTTTAAAATAGAAAAGTACCAATGATATCTTCGGCTCTTTTCTATCAATAACTTTTAACTTTATTTACAAAAGCATTTTTTTGAGTAAAACTTACAAAGTTGTTATATTTTTAATGTTTTACACGGAGGCCGCTATGGCTTATTGTAAATACAGTCCATCAGACATAATGCGAGATGCAGGATACAGTCCGCAGGCAAATCGTCGTATGTCACAACCTCGTGCAATGGTTCTTCCATTCACACAATTTTCTTCTTTTTCTTCTTTTTCTTCTTTGGCTCTTGTCGAGCTCATTTCTATTTTTAGCCTGGTTGTCGTGCCGGTCATTTCTATTATTTCCCTGGTATTACTTTTAATTATTCTGGCATAGTTTTCGATTCAAATTTTTATCGAAAACATATGCCAGCTAAGCTTAAATGCTTAGAAGTTTATGTATTGTTTGTTCAAGCAAATAGCTATTCTTGCATCTTTTATAACCCTTACAAGGTTAGATGTTGTAGATGTTTGTTTGGAAGAATTTATTAGTGCATTTTATCTAATTTAATTTTAGGAATTTTTTATGAATAAAAATTTTAAATATCTTATGGCCGTTTGTGCTGTAACAACTTTTGGAGCATGCCCAAGTCAGGAAAAACAAAGACCTTTGACCTTGGCAGAAAGTGTCGTGATCGGTGGAGTGGTTGGCGCTGCAGAAGTAGCACTTCCGGGACAAATTCTTTCTTACGGCATGAATAAAAGTATAAAAAAAGAATCATTTGTTTGGCGTGACAGCTATAAAGGATTTGCAGCAAATGCCTTTGGTCAAATGCCTATAACTGCTGTTCAATGTGCGATAAAAACAAAAGGAACGCAATATGTTGAGGCTTCACAAGGCTCTTCTCTTTGCGACGGACAAAAGGTTGCCATATCATTTACGTCAGGTGTAGGTGGAGCATTGATCGATACACCATCAAATGCTGTGCAGCTTTATTTACAAGATAAATCTAATGCAGGTAAAAATACTTGGCAGGCTTTGAAAAGACTTAAAAGACAATGTTTTCGTGGCTTTGCGCCCAATGCATTTATCAAGGAGGGCCCGTTTGCGGTAGGGTATCAATTTCTTGCTCCAAAGGGAACGCAAGCTGTTTTACAGTATGTAGACAATCCTCTTGTAGCTACCGCTTTTGGTGGTGCTGCGGCTGGAGTTGTTACCGCAGTTGTGACACAACCTGGCGTTGTTCTACGAAATAAAATGCAAAATGATATTGCTGGAGCGACCTATACAGCAACATGGCAAACAATAAAAAAAATTCTTAAAGAAGAAGGATTTAAAGGATTTTATGCTGGTTTGAAACAGCGTGGAACGCGCGTTGCTATTGCGGTGCCGTTGTATGTGGTGTACGGCGCTGCATTGGAAGCTCAAATGAGAAAATAGAATATCAAGAATGTTACAAGGAGGGTTGGTTTAAAAACTAGCCCTCATGTAACATAATTTTATTTCTTTGCAAAATCTTCAAAGTAGATTGGTTTCAAATAATTTTGCTGAAATTGATTTTGCTCAATTTTTTCAAAAGTTGCTGCAGCTAAAGTTTCAAGTGAATTGAACGCAGGAATATGATCAGGAAAGATCAATGTATCTCCTGCGTATTCCATTAATTTTTTTTGATACATCTGTGCGCCGCTACCGAGTGCTAGATACGATTCAGACTTGTCATTTGTTAATTTGATTAATTCTGAAATTGAGCAAGCGCCTTGTTCTATTTTTTCTTCAGTTTTGAATTGATAGAAAACATGGTCTGCAAATGCTTGAAAAACCACAAGGGAGTTTTGATGAGGATGTTCTTCGCTTAAAAGATCTAGCGCAGAAAGTCCAATAAGTGGAACGCCTGAGGCAAAGTGAATTCCGTTAGCCATAGTGAGTAGTGCGCGCAGTGTGTTGTACGGACCAGGGCCAACATTAATGCCGATGCATTTTAAATTTTTGAGCGAGAGGCTGTGTGCGCTAAGCATAGAATTGATATGAGGAATGGTTAAAGCGATGGCGTTAAACTTATGCTCTTGAATTTTGGTTAAGATCTTACCTTGATCGCACAGAGCGATCTGGATTGTTTCATAAGGATATTGCAAGATGATGTAAGGCTGCATAAAGATTATTTTTTTCTAGGTTTTTGTTGTTGTAAATATATTCCAAAGTAATCGTACTCTAAAACCTTTTCTTTTTTGAGCGTAATTTTTCCACAGTTAAGACATCTCCAACCTTCAAAATTAAGAAAGTGATCAAAGAATAACTGCTGAATCATAAGCCCAGAGCATTTTCTACATTGCATACATCACTCCATTTAAGGGGAATTCACAATTTCTATGTTATGAATAAATGTCTGGCAATGTCAAGGCTTAGGATTAACTTAAAAATTGTAAGTATGTCTGAAGTATGATTGCTGCTGCAATTGAGTGTTCATTATGACCTTCAGTTTTTGCTTTTTTTCCTTGGATGGCACGAGCACCTTTGCTTGAAAGTCGTTCATCCCATAAAATATATTTTTTTGAAGGGAACTCTTTTTCGATTAATTCTTTTTGAGCGAGCACTTTTTTGGTTTGTTCACTTTCTGTATCGCGCATGGTACGTGGATAACCGACAACGACAGTATCTATTTTTTCTTTTTCAAATAGTTCGTGTAAAAAAGGCATAAGTGCTTCAGTTCTGACTGATTTATAAGGTGTTGCAATGATTTTAAGTGGGTCGCTCATTGCTGTTCCTGTCCAAGCATCTCCAAGGTCGAGGGCCAAAACTCTCATGGCGTGTTCTTTCTTTGTTAAATTTTTAAAAAATATGATACAATTTTTCATGTGCAATTTAGTAGTGAGCTGTGCCTCGGCAGCTTGCCCGCCATAGCCAAAGGCGACGGCTTGGTAGCTAAAAGTTTGGTAGCTAAAAGTATAGCCGGGCAACTAATTTTTTATCATATAAGGATTATAATGGATATTTCTATAATGTTGGCAGAACTTTCAAGAATGATTTGGTGCTTGCCATTTCTTTTGTTTTTCTTCGGTGCTTGTGTCTATATGACCGTGCAGCTTAATTTTGTTCAATTTCGTTATTTTCTTGAGTCAATTCGCTCTGTTTTTAAGCCAACAAGCAAGGCAGAATCTGTTGAAGTCTCTGGAAAACTTTCTCCTTTTCAAGCATTTATCAATACACTAGGTGGAAACATCGGTAACGGAAGCTTGGCTGGAATTCCTGTAGCGATTTGCGTTGGTGGCCCCGGTGCAATTTTTTGGCTTCTTTTAATGTCAACGTTTTCAGTTTCCTTGCGGTTTGCTGAAGTTTATTTAGCGACATATTTTAGCGACAAAGCAACAGCACAAAAATCTGGCCCAATGTATTATTTGAGTCTTTTGCCTGGTGGAGCCGTACTTTCATCATTATTTGGTATTTTTGGTTTTGCTTACATGCTTACTGGTGGAAATTTGATTCAATGTAATGCAATTGGATTATCACTTTCAAGGTCATGGGGCATTTCTCCAATGATTACAGCAATTTTCGTTACTCTATTTGTTATGTACATTGTTGTGGGCGGTTCATCACGAATTGTACAATATTTAGATAAATTAGTTCCTGTTAAAGTGTATGGATTTTTGATTTCAGCAATCATTGTACTGGCTTATCACTATGCTTCAATTCCTCATGCATTGTACCTCATTGTTTCTTTAGCCTTTGATCCTCAAGCAGCGCTTGGTGGAACATTGGCTTTTGCTATTCAACAATCAATAGCAACAGGTTTTCAACAAGGTGTTAATGCAAGTGAAGCTGGTCTTGGAACTGCAGCTGTTGCGTTTGGTACAACCAAAGGTCAAGATCCTATGACAAGCGGCATCATGTCGATGCTCAGTGTGTATATCAATACTCATTTGGTATGTTTCTTAGTCGCGCTGTCTGTGATAGCAAGTGGCGTATGGAATAATGGAGAAACAAGTTCAGCATTACTTATTTCTGCATATGAAACAGTCTTTGGCTCAATGGCAGGACTTATCGTAACGGTTCTCGTAACCATGTTTGCAATTAGCGTTGTGGTTGCTTATGCATACAATGCAAAAATTTGTTGGGATTTTTTACTTAAGGGTAAATTTTCTTGGGGCTTTTCAGTTGTGTACGTTTTATGTGCTACATACGGAGTCTTGATGAACGCAAAGATCGTTTGGGTTATAAATAGTGTGACGACTGCAGGACTGTTTTCGGTCAACGTAATTGGTCTTTTATATTTTACTAAAACAATTAAAGCTGGTTTGCATGCATACAGAACTAAACATCAATAATTATAATCTTCCATCAGTATATCCAGTCACAGCCCACACAGACTTTGTTGGAATCGGCACAACGTTTGTAGCCACCCCTGGTGCGAAAACCAATGGCTTAGACTATGTTGCCTTAGCTTTGCAAAAAGGGGCAAGCGTTATTGTTGTCCAACTTGATGTTGTTGTTCCTGACGAAATCTCAGAACTTATAAAAACATATAATGCAAAAATAATACGCGTAGAGAGTTGCCGTAAAGCTTTAGCCGAAATGTCAGCCGAGGCTTTAGGTTTCCCTGCAAAAAAATTAAAAATTATTGCAGTCACGGGTACCAAGGGTAAAACATCAACCTCGTACATGGCGTATCATATGCTTCACAGCTTGGGTAAAAAAGTTGCATTAATTAGTACTGTGGAAAAAAGAATTGAAGCAGATATTATTTCAATGCCACTTACCACTCCGCTACCCGATCAAATACATATTTTTTTAGATGCATGCGTTAAACGCGGCATTGAATATGTGATTATGGAAGTTTCTGCTCAAGCGCTCAGCCTGCAACGCGTTGTAGGCATAGAATTTGAAGCTGGGGTTTTTACTAATTTTTCACATGAACATTTAGAATTTTATAAAGATTTGCAAGAATATTTTGAGGCAAAAATTCTTTTGCTTCCAAAAATTAAAAATCTAAAAAACATGTTTATTAATTTAGATGATAAACATGGAGCTTTTTTGCTTGATAAAAACCCGCAGTGTTCATCATTTTCTTTGCAAGATAAGCGTGCAACGCTGTATGGTTGTGCACATAATTCTGGAAACGCAGATGTTACGGTTGAAGTTAAAATTGACAGTAAAGTATACGAAGTTTATTTGCCACTATTGGGTCAATTTAACGTTTATAATTTGCTCGGTGTTTTAGCAGTCATGCACGCTCTTAAAATTGATCTTTCGCAGGTACAGTGGAGCTTGAAAAATCTGCAATTTATTCCAGGCCGCATGGAACAATATCCGCTGCGAAGCGGTGCTCGTTGTGTTATTGATTACGCACATAATCCATCATCATTTGAGGCAGTTCTTTCGACATTGCGTTCAATGACACCACATTTGATTGTTGTGTTTGGTTTAGCCGGGAATCGAGACAAACAAAAACGTCCAATCATGGCATCTATAGCTCAGAAATATTGTGACGTTGTTATTTTGACTTCTGATAATCCTCGTGATGAAAATCCTGAAGAGATAGCAAAAGAAGTTGTTGTTGGATTTACACCCGATAAAAACTTTCAGTTTCATCAAGAACTTAATCGGGTTAACGCTATTGAATTGGGATGCGAACTGACCAAGCCGGGCAGCATTGTGGCAATTCTTGGTAAAGGTCGCGATGAATATCAAATCGTTGGAAATGTGACTTTCCCTTTTAAAGAGCGTTTGATTATTAAACCGTTTACTTTATCGCCTGATGGCAACTGAACAAATTAAGACTTTTCAAAAAATAATTTACGATTTTTATACACATAACAAACGTGATTTTTTGTGGCGACAAGATATTTCTCCGTACAAAATATTTGTTTCAGAGATTATGCTACAACAAACGCAAACAGCTCGCGTTGAGCCTAAGTTTGCAGCGTGGCTACATAAATTTCCTGATTTTCAATCACTAGCATCAGCGAGTACGCAGCAAGTACTGAGTGCATGGCAAGGTCTTGGATACAATCGACGAGGACTCGCGCTTCACGGCGGAGCACAACGTATTGTGTCTGAATTTAATGGTTGTTTGCCAAACAACGAGCAAATATTACAAACATTTGCTGGCATTGGTCCAAACACAGCTGCTTCAATCTGTGCCTTTGCGTTTAACGTACCCGTTGTTTTTATTGAAACCAATATTCGCACCGTGTTTTTACATCATTTTTTTCCAGAGCAAACAAGCATTGATGATAAACAAATTTTACAGCTTGTTGCTGCAAGTTTAGATAAACATAACTCTCGTGACTGGTATTACGGTTTAATGGATTATGGTGTTTATTTAAAAAAAGAGTTTAAAGCAAATAATAAAGGCAGTCGTCACTTCATAAAGCAATCAAAATTTATTGGGTCACGTCGTCAAGTGCGCGGAGCAATCATTCGGATTTTGACTCAAACTAAACGATTATCTCACGATGATGTATGTGAATTTGTCAAACAAGATATTCCTCACTGTGTTCATGATGTAGGTGTAGTTCTACAGCAGTTAATCTGCGAGGGATTGGTTCAAGAACATGATGAACATTATTATTTATGATGTTTATTTTGAGTTTTTTCAAAAGTCAGTTTGTTTGTGGTGTTGCTTGCTAAAAGATTTGGGCGGTTTATGCTAACATCAGTTTATAATTAATTTGGTAAATCATATGACTCATAAAATTTCAAAAAAATCAGTTTTTATTATCGACGGCTCTTCATTTCTATATCGTGCATATTATGCAATGAAGCCACTTTATACGAGTAAAGGCGTATCGGTACATGCTTTGTATGGCTTTTGCCGAATGATCAAAAAGTTAATTGATACTTTTGAAATTGAACATTTAATAATCGTGTGGGATAGCAAAGGCAAAACTCATCGCCATGAAATGTTTCCAACGTACAAAGCTACGCGTCAAGCACCACCCAGTGATATTTTTGAGCAAAAAGATTTTATTCAAGAATTTGCAGATTTAGTTGGCATTGCGCAACTGAGCAAAGCTGGCCATGAAGCAGATGATTTGATGTATTCATTTGCAAAAAAAGCTCACAAAGCCGGATATGAGTCAGTTTTAGTTTCTTCAGATAAAGATATGAGACAAGCGCTTTCAGATAACATTGTGATTTTTGATCCATTTAAAGATGTTGTTATGGACGCCGTAGCATGTGAAGCTAGATATGGATTTGAAGTTTCAAAATTGCCTTTTTACTTTTCAATTCTTGGCGATAGCTCTGATAATATTCCTGGAGTAAAAGGAATTGGTGAAAAGGGCGCAACAGAGCTGGTAAAACAATTTAAAAGTCTTGATGATATGTATGAAAATATCGATAAAATTCCTAGACAGCGAACACGCGATCTATTGATAGAGCATAAACATTCAGCTTATTTAAGTGAAAAATTGTTTGTATTGCACTTGTATGACATTGATTTAACGATTAAAGATACCGAGTTTGAAGAAAAATCTTGGGCGAAAGCTCTTCCTTTATTTCAAAAATTTGAAATGAAAAGTTTGATTAAGGACGTTGAAACAAAGTATGGCGCGTCTGTGCCACAAGATGTTAAAGAAAAACCTAGCGATAAGCAATTACATGAAAAATATGACTTTGTTCTTATAAATACACCGCAGCAGTTAATTGATTTGTGTAAAGCGTTAAAACACGAAAAATCTTTTGCCATTGATACTGAAACCACGGGCCTTGACCCAATGCAGGCACAGTTGGTTGGTATTTCTATTGCTTATAAAGTTGGGCAAGCATTTTATATTCCTTTGGGGCATAAAATTGATCAACAGCTTTCAATTGTTCAAACAGAAGCTCAAGAAAGTGACCAGCAGCTTTCTAAGAAAGTTGTTATGGAGCATTTGGGCCCAATCTTGAGCAATCATTTAATTAAAAAATATATGCACAATGCAAAGTACGATCAGCTCGTTTTGCTACAAGCAGGTTTTGAGACCAAGGGCATAGAATTTGACACTATGATTGCAGCGAGTTTGGTGACTAAAGAATGGGAAAAAAACGGACTGAAAGATTTGTCAGAGCAGTTTTTTGATGAAACCATGCTGAGCTATAAAGATATGGTGAAAAAATATAAGGTGCAGGACTTTTCAGAGATCCCTGTGCAAGCGGCAACGCACTACGCAGCTGCTGATGCGCATCAAACATTAAAATTAGTTCCTATTTTTAAAAAAGAATTACTCGAGCAAAAGCTGCATGATTTATATTATGATATCGAACTTCCTACCAATGATATTTTGGTTGAAATGCAGCAAGAAGGTATTTTTTGCGACGTAGAAGTTTTGAGCCATTTAAGTAAAGAAGTGGATAAAGACTTAAAAGCGATAGAAAAAAAGATACACGGTGTTGCCGGAAAAGATATTAATTTAAATTCACCAAAACAAATCAGAGAACTTTTATTTGATCAGCTGAAATTGACTCCGCAAAAAAAGAGCGGAAAGGGTGCATCATATTCAACCGATGCAGAAGTTTTAACGATTTTAGCGTTAGAGCATGAAGTGCCAAAAATGATGCTAGCTTATCGTGAGTTGTATAAATTAAAAAGTACCTACATTGATGCGTTGCCAACTTATATCAATCCAAAAACGAATTTAATTCATACTTCATGGAATCAAACTGTGGCGGCAACAGGGCGTCTTTCAAGTTCGAATCCGAATTTACAAAATATTCCAAAAGATGGTTTAGAGTATGGCAAGGAGTATGATGTCGACGTACGCTGTGCGTTTAAAGCAAAACGAGGTTGGACTTTTATTTCAGCTGACTATTCTCAAATAGAGCTTCGCGTGCTTGCGCATCTTTCAAAAGATAAACATTTGGTGCATGCATTTTTATCAGGGCAAGATATTCACGCCCAAACTGCAGCAAAAATGTTTGGAGTTGATTTAAAAGAAGTTACTGATGGGCAACGGGCAATTGGTAAACGTTTAAATTTTAGTATTTTATACGGGTTGACAGCATATGGCCTTTCAAGAGATATGTTTATTTCATATGCTGATGCAAAAAAGTATATCGAAATTTATTTTGAGCAATATCCTGGCGTGTCAAAGTGGATGGAAGACGTTGTCGAGTTTGTTAAAAAAAATGGATATACGCAAACATTGTATGGTCGTCGACGTTATCTGCCAGGAATTTATGAAAAAAATAAAACATTGTTTGAGTTAGCGCGACGTATGGCAATCAATACTCCGGCTCAGGGAACTGCAGCGGAAGTGACCAAGCTCGGCATGATTGCTTTTCATAAGGCTTTACAAAGTCACAAACTTCAAGCTAAAATTTTGCTTCAAATTCATGATGAGTTGGTGGTTACATGTCCAAATGATGAAATTGAAGTTGTTTCAAAATTGTTGGAAAAAACATTAGTGTCAGCAGTTTCATGGAATATCCCCTTGCAAGTTTCAATCAGGGAAGGTAAAACATGGCGACAAGTAACAAAGTAAAAACAAAATAAAAAAATTGAACAAAAAGGAGAAGCTAAATGAAAATTAGAAATGTAGTAGCAGTTTTAAGTTGTTTATTAATGGCCACTTTTGTAGATGCAAAAGACAAAGGATCTGTCGTAGCTCGTTTCTTGGTTGAGCCTTCAGCTCTTAAAGACCATGTTAAAACATTTGTAAACAATACGGGCAAGTCCATGGCTGTGCGTTACATGATTCAAGACCATGATTCTGGCAAATTTTACAAACAAGAGCCGATTTTGAAAGATGGAGAAAGTTTAGTAGTAGATTTTTTTGAAGCGGCAACTTACGCAGAAGGATGGAAAACTTCATCAAAAAATCATGAATTTTCTTTAGAAATTTTACGAGTTTTAAGGTCGCCAAATTGCCTTACAGAAAACGTGGTTTCGGGCCTTAAAAAAGGGCGGATGAAAATCGGAAAATGCGCGCTCACAATGAGTAAATCGGACTTTTTAAAGAGTGATTTAATTGAATTCTTTAAGGACAAAAAAGGGTATGTTTCTTGCGAGCTTTCACGCAGACCTCGCAAAGAGAGCTAAAGGTCGCTAGGTTGGGGTTGACTTTTGAAAGGAACCCGTGCACACTATATACTGTCGAAAATGCTTTATTAGTCTGCATTTCGGTCTATAGTTTTGAATAAAATCTCAATAAAATTAAATAAATTCTAAGGATTACGTATGGCAACCAGTAAATCCGGCGGTTCGACGTGTAACGGCCGGGATAGTGTAGGCAGAAGATTAGGTGTTAAACTTTATGCTGGTCAAGTCGTTAGCGGCGGCGAAATCATCATCAGACAGCGCGGTACAAAGTACCATCCTGGCAAATCTGTGGGACGTGGAAAAGACGACACATTGTTTGCAATAGGTGCTGGGTTTGTTAAGTTTCATCGCGGATTTAAAGATAGATTATTCGTATCTATCGTTGCTGATAGAGAGTTAGCAACATCTGTCGCAAAAGCTTAAGCTTAAATAGTTTTGAAGTGTCATCTCATCTGTGAGTAGTAAAGAGAGAGAGTATTATGTATAAGTACAATTTTTTGAAATATAGCGTACCGAGTGTTTTGTTTACTTTAGTAATTATTGGAGCTGGTATTACAAGTTACTTTGTAAAAGGTGGTTTTCGATACAGTGTTGATTTTACCGGTGGAACAGAGATTCGAGTTCAGTTTGATAAACCAGAAAATATTGAAGCTGTGAAAAAAGTAATTCATGAAGAGTGGCAAGGATCTGTGTACAGTGTAGTTGGTGCACCAGAGATTATTGTACGAGTACAAGAAACTCCTGAAAAAGTAAGTGATTTAGATAAAAAACTTATGGCTTCAATCAACTCAGTGTCAGCAGAAAATCCAGGAACATTGCTTCAGGTGAACAGTATCAGCCGCACAATTAGTGATAATTTGTCGTCAACTTGGTTAAAAGCTTTCATTTTAGCTCTTATTCTTTTGGCTCTTTATCTTTCTATAAGCTTTAAATTTGCTTTTGCCATAGGAGCTGTTATTGCTCTTGCGCATGATGCATTAATTGTTTTAGCTTGCTTTGCGCTTCTTGACAAAGAAATCTCAATTGACTTTATTGGTGCGCTTATGGTGGCACTAGGGTATTCAATTCATGACTCGATTATAGTATTTTCCCGTATCAGACACAATATGAAAATATTAAAAGGTAAGTCGCTTTATGATATTGTAAATATCAGCTTGAATGAGCGTTTGCGAAGAACAATTTTAACAAGTTCTGCAACTGCGCTTCCTGTGCTTTCGTTGTTCATCTTTGGTGGTGATGCTGTCAGAGATTTAGCGTTAGCGCTCTTATTGGGAATTGCTTTTGGTACATTTTCATCAATTTACATTGCAAGTCCAATAATGATGTTTTTTATGAAAAAAGATAAATAAAATACTCATAGAAAACAGAGTTGACTATTATATCTTGAAATATTCAATTTAATAATTCACAATACAAATATAAATTTATATGGAGAATCGTTTGCAAAGATCAAATGATAACAAAGGACCACGCTCTGGCCCAGAGACGAAAAGTCAGAAGCCAGCAGCTCCTTTAAAAAAACAAACAACAAGTCGTCCTATGACTGAATCAGAACTTTCAGAAATGCAAAGTGTTGAATTGGGTTATGTTGCAAAACGCTTAGGAATTATTGGATCGACTTTTCTTTCAAAAGCTACTTTAATAAAAACCATTTTAGAGCAACAAACAAAGCCTGATGTTGAGATTTTTGTTAAAGGTGTTTTAGAAAGACTTCCTGACGGATTTGGTTTTTTACGATTTTCTGAATACGATTATATTTCAGGTCCTGATGATGTATACGTTTCTCCTTCTTTCATTCGACGATATAATTTGCGAACTGGCGATGAAATTAATGGAAGCATTAGAAAACCAAAAGAGGGCGAAAAGTATTTTGCTCTGCAAACAATAGAACAAGTAAATGATCGACCAGCTGAAGATACAGCATCCAGATTAAACTTTGATCGCTTAACACCATTGCATCCAGATCAAAGATTCGACTTAGAAACAAATCCAAATTATATTTCAACACGAATTATGAATATTTTTACCCCGATTGGTAAAGGACAGCGCGGTCTTATCGTTGCTCCACCAAAGGTTGGTAAAACAATGCTTCTTAAAGAGCTTGCTTTAAGCTTGCTTCAAAATTACAAAAAAACTCACATGATTGTACTTCTTATTGATGAACGCCCTGAAGAGGTGTCTGACATGAAACGTACAATTAAGGGTGAAAATGTTGAAATTATTAGCTCAACTTTCGATGAATCAGCAGAACGTCACGTTCAAGTTGCTGAAATCGTTTTAGAAAAAGCGAAACGTTTGGTTGAGTATGGCGAAGATGTTATAATCTTGCTTGATTCAATTACTCGTCTTGCTCGTGCATACAACACAACAGCTCCAACATCAGGTAAAGTTTTAACTGGTGGTATCGATGCGCATGCACTTCAAAGACCAAAGCGTTTCTTTGGTGCTGCTCGTAAAACAGAAGAAGCTGGATCACTGACAATCATAGCAACAGCTATCGTTGAAACTGGTTCTCGTATGGACGAAGTTATTTACGAAGAGTTTAAAGGTACCGGTAACATGGAACTTCATCTTACTCGTAAGCTTTCAAATCGTAGAACATTTCCAGCATTTGACATCCTTTCTTCAAGTACTCGTCGTGATGATTTACTTCTTTCTGAAGATGAATTGAACCAAGCGTGGATACTTCATAGATTCCTTTCAACTATGAATGTGGTTGAAGGTATGGAATTCGTTATCAACAAGATGAAACAATATAAAACGAATGAAGAATTTTTTGAAAGTGTGAAAAAAACTGGTGGCGGTGGCCAACAACAGCAACAACATAGTGGCAGCAGTAACGGTGGAAGTCATAGCGCTTCAAGTGGCGACACTCATTAAGTTTTGATTCAATCGACTTTTAAAATAGATAAAATAAAAAGCGCTCTAGAAATAGGGCGCTTTTTATTTGTTTAAAGCTAAAAATTAATAAAGTACTTTTAAAGTCTTGCTTGTTTTTAAAAGACTTTTAAATCGAGATTATCGAATAGACCTTGTTGAGCTTTATAGTGACCAACGAATGCAATCATTCCTGCATTGTCAGTGCATAATTTGTTTGAAGGGAAAAAAAGCTGTTTTCCTTTTTTCTCACAAGCTGATTGAAGTCGATTTCGTAAATATTTATTACAAGCAACGCCGCCTACAAAGCACACTGATTTCAGTTCTGGGTACATTTTTAAAGCACGTATGATTTTTTCTTCAAATATATCGCCAATGCAAACGAGCAGCGAGCTGGCAACTTGTTGTTTAAACTGCAAATCATCATTTTTCAAAAATGTTTTAGTTTCTTGGTCGTATGCTTTTTGCTCAATCAAGTGATACAAGACTGCTGTTTTTAAACCTGAAAAACTAAAGTTTAAATTTTTCATGTTGCCGCGTGGATAAGAAAAGAAATCTTTAAATTCAATGGCTTCTGCCAGTTTTTCAATGACAGGGCCACCAGGGTAGGGCAAGTTCATAAGCTTTGCAATTTTATCAAATGCTTCACCTGCAGCATCATCTAGCGTGCTTCCGAGTATTTCATATGACCCAAAATCACGCACCAAATACAATGCAGAGTGACCACCTGATACCGTTAAGGCTAAAAAAGGAAACGGGACTTTGTTGTCAACGCATGCAGAAAAAACATGACCCTCTAGGTGATCAATTCCGATAAGTTTTTTGTTTGTGGCAAAAGCGAGAGCTTTGCTGAAAGCTACGCCAACCATTAAAGCGCCAGGAAGCCCAGGTTTACAAGTAACGGCAAAGCAATCAATGTCATCGAGTGTTTTATTTGCTTTTGCGAGTGCTTGCTCTGTGATAATGACGATTTTTTCCATGTGCTCACGCGAAGCAGTTTCTGGGATTACGCCGCCGGTCAGTGCGTGCGATGGAATTTGAGAGTAAAGTTCATTTGAAAGTAGACCGTCCTGCGATGTGTAGACTGCTGCTGCTGTTTCGTCGCAGGAACTTTCGATACCCAGTATTGTTAGATTTGTATTCATTATGGCCTGTTGGTTGGTGGGGTTTTGCCATGAATTGCATCAATATCAAGCGCTGCAAGTCGAGCTGTCATCATAGCTCGTCCAATGCTATGTACCGTTGCTGTCGGACTTATTACGAGGGTTGGCACAATTCGAAAGACGTTTTCAGGTTTCCATGATTGAACTTTGAGTCCAGCGATAAGCTTTGGATCAAATAAAAATATGAGACTATTTTGAGGAATGATTCGATCTTCAAGTTCATAATCTTCGATTTTCCAAGTGAGCAATTGATAATTTTCGTCAGTTGTTTCGCGTTGTGCTTGTAATTTGTAGCAAATATATTCGCACTGCTTTGGTAGCTGCAAATGTTTAACGGTATTTGCTTCTTCTGTGCAGCAGGCTAAAGCTGGAGCTATAATAAAATAAACAGTTTGTGTTTCTTTTGAATCAACAAATGAAAATTGAACAATATTGCTTGTTTTGCTTTGTTCGATTTCTAACTTTTGTCCTTTGTAAAAAAGGCATAGGTCGTATTCCATTTTGACGGGAAATTCGATAGATCCTGAAAAAAGCTTGTCTTGTTTGTCATGGCTAGTTACGGCGTAATTGGTTGCAAGAGGCTGAGGGGTCATAAATGACGAAGTCACAAGTGACATTGAAAGCAAAAAGAGAAATAGTTTTTGCATGAAGTCCTCGTCGTGTTTATGGGTGCTTGGTAGACTGTTTCTTATTTGAATTATTATGATATACTAACTTATAAATTTGTACAAAATTATAGAGTTAAACGTTTTTAGTATTAAAAATTCATGAAAATTATAGTTCAAAACAAAAAAGCTTTATTCGATTACGACATTGCCTATAGGGTTGAAGCGGGCGTTGTGCTGTCAGGCAACGAAGTAAAGTCCCTGCGAGCAAAACGCGGGTCTTTAAACGGATCGTTTGCAACCGTAAAGGGCGATGAACTTTTTTTATTAAACTGCAATATCCCGGCCTACAGTCATGCCTACTTAAAAGATGAGGACACGGCAAGCCGTAGCAGAAAACTTTTACTTCATCGCAAAGAGCTGAACAAGCTCATTGGTGAAGTCTCTCAAAAAGGCACAACTATTATTCCACTCAAAATTTACTTCAATGAAAAAGGTCGTGTAAAAATTGAACTTGGTGTAGGAAAACATAGAAAAGCTGAAGGTAAAAAGCAGCTTTTAAAAGAACGTGATATTAATCGTGAAACTCAACGTGAATTAAAAAATCTTCGATAAAACTCAAACCTCAAAAAATATAAGGAATTCTCTCTATGTCTATGGAAATGATGTATTTGTTTTTCACTGCTGTGGCAGGTCTTGGCTGCTTAGTCATGTTTGCACTTCAAACAAAAATTAGTGCTCAACAAGTGACTGACGAGCGTGCTGCAAAAATTGCTTCTTACATTCGTCGCGGAGCAATGACATTTTTAGTTGAAGAATATAAGCTTATTGTTGCAGTCGCAACGCTGATCAGTGTAATTCTTTGGCTGTTTACAAAAAGTTCAATAGTCCCTATGGTTTTTATGAGCAGTGCTCTGCTTTCTATGGTTGCAGGATTCTTAGGAATGCGTGCAGCAACTGAAGCAAACGTGCGTACAGCATGTGCGGCAAAAGATAGCGGCGAACGCGCTGCGCTC
>JBAZWT010000012.1 GCA_041660205.1 Candidatus Babeliales bacterium | reverse complement strand
TTGACAGGCGCTACTGGAAGCACTGGATCTACTGGCGCAACAGGTGCTACAGGAGCAGGTGATACCGGAGCAACAGGATCGACTGGAAGTACTGGTTCTACTGGTGCTACAGGAGCAGGTGATACCGGTTCAACTGGATCGACTGGAAGTACTGGTGCTACAGGTGCAGGAGACACTGGTTCTACGGGATCAACAGGTTCAACAGGACTTACGGGTTCAACAGGAGACACTGGTTTGACAGGTGCTACTGGAAGAACAGGAGCAACAGGAGCAACAGGTGCTACAGGAGCAGGTGATACCGGTTCAACGGGTGCTACAGGAAGCACGGGTTCTACAGGAGCAACAGGTGCTACAGGAGCAGGCGACACTGGTTCTACTGGATCTACTGGTTCTACAGGTGCTACAGGCGCAGCAGGTTCAGCAGTATATTTAGTCGGAACTGTCGTTGTAGATTCTGCTGGAACAATCACTTTAGATGGAAGTCCTTTAAATAGTGTAAACCCTACTCCTCCTTATTACGTTTCAGGCTCAGTACTTACTATTAATTCTGATGTGATTATTGATGGTAGTTTAACTCTTACGACTGGAGCATCTTTAACTATTAATGGTAGTTTGATTCTTTATGGTAGCCTTACTACAACTGCCACTGCTTCGGTTACCTTAAATGTTGTAGGTGATATAACGTGCATTGGAAAAACAGCTGCTGACTATGTCTTCATTGGATCATCAGCAACTACATTCATAACAACTATTATCAGCAAAGGGATAATAACCTTTACCAATTATTCATTTGTAGGAAATGGGTTATTATTTAATAGGGGTTCAAGTCTAACAGCCGATACAATTATATTTAATCTCAACACAACAACAATTAAATTTGAAACTACAGGTAATGCTCTTACAAGTGCTATAACAGCAAATACCGTTTTATTTACGAATAATAGTAATGGTACAAGTTCAAATTTTACCGTTTGGCTTTATAATACGGCAATAAATGCAATGGCGATAAAATTTGAAAATAATACGAGTGCAACTAATTACGCGGTCGTGTTCCAAGACTCAGACGCTGTTACGGCAGATTCTATAGAATTTAACAACAATTCTAGTAGTGGTGCTGGTGTTGGTGTTTATGTATCAAATAGCACCATAACTTCAGACAGAGTTGCGTTTAGTGAAAACAGTAGTAACACCAACTATGGAGTTTTATTTTCAGGTACTGTAACCGCAGGTGTAGTTGAATTTTATAAGAATAAAACTACTAGTGGTACTGCTGGAGTTGCGTCTTCTGCTACCA
Organism: Candidatus Babeliales bacterium; assembly: GCA_041660205.1. NCBI lineage: Bacteria > Candidatus Babeliae > Candidatus Babeliales > Candidatus Babeliales bacterium. Next base: position 24,914 of record JBAZWT010000012.1, on the reverse strand, counting down.
TTTCCACAGATCTTTTAAAGATTACAACTGATTGTTCATCTACAATTCAGAAGTTTAATAATACTGGTACTATACAGGTTTTAACGGGAAGTTCTGGTGCGCCTCATATAGTTTGGATTTATAACCTTGGAAGTTGTGTAAATACTGGTTTGCCAGCAGCTACTGGATCAGGTGCTACAGGTGCCACGGGTGCTACTGGTGCCACGGGTGCTACAGGTGCAGCAGGTTCTATTGGAGCAACAGGTGCAACGGGTGCGACTGGAGCGCTTAGTGCAGTGTTTGCAGATGTTAGTCAAACTTCGACCACAACTGTAGCTTCCGGTTCAGACATTCCGTTTAATGTTGATAATAGTTTGTCTGGTGGTATTACGCATAGTGCTGGAGCTACGAATATTGTTGTTCCAAATGCGGGGACTTATTTTGTTTATTATTCAGCCTATTCAATAACAACATCTCCGGTAACTTTACAACTTTATGTTGGTGGTAGTACACCATACAATGGTACTATAGCTAGCGCAGCAAATAGTCTGGTTGATGGTAATAATAGCGTAAACGTTTGTTGGAGTGGTATTATTCAATTTGCTTCTAATAGTTCTATAACCGTTCGTAATGTTACTGGCTCTCCTCTTACCATTAATCTAGCAGGTGGCCAAGCTGCTAAATTTGCTATAATGCAAATCAATCCTTAAAAATAACATTGATTTTTAAGGAGCAGAATTAAAGTTGAGCTCTTTATTTATGATTGCCGTAGGTAAAGAGCTCAACTTTTTTTAAAAAAGATATACAAATCCAGCACCTTTTTATAACATTCTTTGATTAAAAAACTATTCAGGCTTCCAGCCAGCCTGTCCGGCACAGCCAAGGGCTTTGACTAACACAGTCGCGCTTTGAAGATCCTCGATTTTTTTCATGCACTTAGAATTTGAAGACTTCCTTTAGTGACTTTACTATTAGTGGTGGTTCTATTACGGTTCTAAGAAGCGCTACTTATAGAATTACTGTTTATTTGGGTTCTACCGCTCCTACTACATATCCTAATACATTCAACTTGGTTAAGGCACCTACAATAGTTATGTTTACTAGTGTTATAGCTGGTAGTAACGTTAATCTTTTGAGATTTTAACAGATCTGGTATCTGGTGACGTTATAACCGTTCAGAATGTTTCTGGCACAACTATAGGGTTAGACCCTAATGTACAGAGTAGTTATTCTGAGTCGATAATATTTATGAAAATTAAATAACAAATTATTGATTTATATGACTTAAAAGAAGACTTGGCGAAAATCAAGTCTTCTTTTTTTGAGTTGTTTTTAGCCAAAAAGTATTTGGAAATTTGCATGAAAATTGTTGTGTTTAATTTTATTTTATATGAAAGTAAAAAAGTCTTACGCATTATTTTATGTGAGTAAAAAAATAAAATTAATTCTATAAATTCTGTAAAAATAAAAAAGGTAGTAGATGAATTCAACGATTAGAAAAGTAAAAAATTACATAGCGCTTTTGACGCTCATGGGTTGTGGATCGGTTATGAATGCTCAAAATGATGAGCTTGATCAAGAAACCAAAGTTTTAAAAGCTACAACCTTAATTCATCGAGCAAATGCTTCTTATGATGATCGTTATCCATGGGTACACGAATTAGCGCAAGAAATTGTTACTGATTTTGGTGGTGGTTCTGGCGGTTCTACTGGTGGAGCTACCGGTTCAACTGGAAGTACTGGAGCAACCGGTGCTACAGGAGCTGGAAATACTGGGTCAACCGGCTCTACGGGAAGCACAGGATTAACTGGTTCTACAGGATCCACTGGCGCAACTGGTTCTACAGGTGACACAGGTTCTACTGGAGCTACTGGAAGCACTGGCTCTACGGGGGCGACAGGGTCTACTGGCGATACAGGCGCTACCGGTGCAACTGGTTTTACTGGTTCAACAGGAAGCACAGGATTAACTGGGTCAACTGGGCTTACAGGATCTACTGGATTAACAGGTTCAACAGGAAGTACTGGATCAACCGGAGCTACAGGAAGCACTGGATTTACTGGTTTAACAGGAAGCACTGGTTCAACCGGTGCAACAGGATCTACCGGAAGTACAGGATCTACTGGTGATACAGGATTAACAGGATCGACGGGCGCAACTGGTTCTACTGGTGACACAGGCTCAACAGGCGCTACCGGATCAACAGGAAGCACTGGAGCTACTGGTGATACGGGAATGACTGGTGCTACTGGTTCAACAGGTATGACTGGTGCTACTGGTTCAACAGGTATGACTGGTGCTGGTAACACTGGCGCAACAGGTTCGACAGGAAGTACGGGATCTACCGGAAGTACAGGTTCTACAGGTGACACTGGTGCAACTGGTGCTACAGGAAGTACTGGTTCTACCGGAAGCACTGGCGCTACCGGTGACACTGGTATGACTGGAGCTACCGGTTCAACAGGATCTACTGGCGCTACCGGTGACACTGGACTTACTGGTGCAACAGGTGACACGGGTATGACTGGTTCCACTGGTTCAACAGGTATGACTGGTGCTGGTAACACTGGCGCAACAGGCTCAACAGGAAGTACTGGATCAACCGGAGCTACCGGTGACACTGGACTTACTGGTGCAACAGGTGATACGGGTATGACTGGTGCAACTGGTTCTACAGGCGCTACCGGAGCGACTGGTCCAGCTGGAACTTTTGGAGCTGCAGAATTTGTTAACACTGCTACGCAAACAAGTACCGTACCACTGGGACAGACCTTCTTAATCAATACACAACTTTTCAACAATACCTCAGGAGCCGTTACACACTCAGTCCGTGCTGGTGGAGGCTCTGCCTTTACTCTTACAACTGGTACCTATGTATTCGATTATGAAATGAGTTTGACAGGCGCCGCATCTGTCGCCATTTATACAGGAGCAACTGAGGCATCTCTGACTATAGATACTAACACTATCGCAGGATCTACAACTGCAACTACATGGATTCATGGACGAGCATTTGTTAATGTACCAACGTCGACATTAGTCGCTGCAATTAGTGCTGCTAATGCTACCGTTGTCACGGCCACTGCCGGAGATTATGCTGGTATTTACATGGTTCGACTCACCATTTTGAAAATTGCATAATTGTTTTCTGAAAACTCTATAAAATATTGATAAAGAGCCTTGAAGAACTTTCTTCATGGCTCTTTGCTTAAGTTTCAATTGTCTAAATCTTAAAAGGTTTTTTATATGAAAAAAGTTATCGTTGTCGGTATGTCAGCAGCCTCAGTTTCTTTTGTCGTGAAGTTGCGATCCTTTGATAAAGAAAGTGAGATTGTTTGTTTTTCTGGTGAAAAAGATTTTCCGTATAATCGTTGTTTTTTAGCAGATTTTTTAACAGGTGATAAAACTGAGCAGGAACTTTCACTCAAACCTGAAGATTACTTTTTGCAAAACAACATTCAAATACATTTTAATAGTTGGGTAACAGCAATTGATACTGCAAGCAAAACCGTTACCATCGCAATGGAACCCGTTGGCACTGAACAATTTTATTACGATGAACTTTTTTTAGGAATTGGTACCAAACCTTTCTTGCCACCATTTGCGCGAAACGTACAATGTTCAGGTCTTTTTACGTTTCACACATTGCGTGACATGCATGCAATTTCAAACTATACTGCCGAGAAAAAAGTTAAGACGGCAATTGTTATTGGCGGTGGACTCAACGGCATAGAAGCTGTTTCGTCGCTTGTATCTTTAAAAATATCGGTAGTTCTTATCGAAGCTGCAAAAACTATTCTTGCAGGGCAAGTCGACGGTGAAATTGCACAGTGGGTAGAAAGCAAAGCTCAAAATCTTGGTGTCGAAATTTTTACCAATCGAAAAGCTATTAAAATTTGCGAAATCGGTGGCGTTGTTTCTGGTGTGCAGCTTGAAACCGAGACTTCCCAGTCGAAGACTTCCCAGTCGAAGACTTCTCAGTCGGAGGCTGGCCAGCCTGAATCAACTATTTTTGCAGACATGGTGATTGTGGCCGCAGGGTCACAAGTGAACTGTGAGCTTGCAAAGTCAGCAGGCATAGCAACAGAAAATGGGTCAATCATCGTTGATGAACATATGCGTACAAGCGTACCACATATACTTGCTGGTGGAGACGTGTGTAGGGCGCCGGATATGGTGACCGGCAAAATAATGCGCAGTACCACGTGGTCTGATGCAATGCTGCAGGGACTGTGCGCAGCAACCACTTTAAGCGCAACTCCTCGTAGGTATCCAGGTATGGTAGGACTTCGTGACTCATATTTTTTTGGCAAAGATTTTTATGCTTGTGGTCAAACGGTAGATCATGACACAACTGTTAAAATCATTTCAAATATAGATGAACAAAACGTAGAAAGATTATATATAAAAAATGATCAGCTTATTGGCTTTGTTTTGATTGGTGATATTTCAAAGGTTTCAGCATTGAAAAGATTATACACAACGCAAGAAAAATGCTTTCAGTAGCCTGAATTTGACGTATCCAGCCTTCGCTTTTTAATCATGTATTGCCCGCTCGTCCTGAGTTAATTTTCATAGAAAATTAGTATCGAAGGATAGTGGGGCTTCGGCGGACAGGTTGTGGATCAAGGTAGTTAAATTAAACCTGAAAAAACCGACCTCTCTATTTTCAAGAGAGGTCGGTTTTTTTTATTTTAGGCCAAGATTATTGCTAATCTTGCATTGAATTACTGAGTTACGAAATTACTTAGCTACTTCGTATGTTCTAGTTTTAGCATTCCAAACTTTTGGAGTGTTAAACGCACGTTTTTTCATTACAACCGGAGCTGTAACAATAACTTCTTCTGCAATTACAACTGGAGCTGTAGCAACAACTTCTTCTGCAACTACAACTGGAGCAACAATTTCTTCTGCAACTACAGCAGCTTTACCGAAAGGATTCAATTTTGAGAAAGAACCGTTTTTGTAAGCTTTGTATGTAGCATAAGTTAAACCAACAGTTGCTAGTGCAGCAGCTGATGTAGCAGCTTGGCGATCATATTTGAAGTAACCAAGAGTTTCGCCACCAATAGTTGTTTGGTAAACTGATTTACCAGCGCTTGCAGTTTTAGCTGCAACTGATGAACCAAATTCAAAAGCTTTGATTACAGGTTTTGTTGTACCAAGGTATGTACCGAAATCTGCAGTTTTAGTAGCTACTCTTGTATTACCAAGGTATGTAGCTGCACTTGAAATACCAGATTTAGCGCTTGTAAGTTTACCTGAACAATATTCTGCCAATTTTTCTGTTCTAGTTAATTGACCGTAACGTATAGTTTCTGCACCTTGAGAAGCGTTTAAACCAACAGATGCGATAGTAGTAAGACCGATGAACATTAATTTATTTTTCATAATAGATTCTCCAAAAGAGTTTTACATTTTACTGTTTCATTGCTGCTGGTACTTTGATGCTTTATGCTTTACTAGGATTTTCTAGAATTCTTCGTATTGCATACTAATAGTTATAGCATAGCGCTTTTTGGGCCGCAACAGCCCCCCAGGTGTTTTTTTGGTTGGTTTGCGATGTATTGATTTGGAGCTGGTATTCGTAGGGTTAGGATTTGAAATTGTTTCATCTATCGCTGGCCACTAGCAACTCATTTTTTTAAGCATTCAACTCTGTGCCTACGCGGCACAGCGCCCAAGTATTCTTACCAATACTTGGGGAACAGGTATCTAAGTGGCTAGCGCCCCTTAGAAAACCCCCGACGGCAAGATGTTCGCATTCGCCTCTTCTAATTTTTATTTCATAAAAATTAGCGGCTCACCCGCTCTCAGCTTTCCTAATAATGCACTTTATTCTGTAAATATCCTCTTTCTTCATCTTCAGGTTTAACCCGGGGTTCCCATGTACTAAAAATAATTTAATCTGTTTTAAGTCATACCCAGGAGTTAGGGAGCATGAGCCCAGCCTACGCATATTCTAGCTCTGTCGTCGTTCGTCTCGAGTGTTTTGCGTGAGCAAAATGTATCGAGAGATAATAAAGCTACGGCGGACACGGCCGTTAGGCAAATGCGAGTATTAACTCCGACTCAAATTCAAGAAAAAATTATGTAAAGAATCAAGCTTCCCCATAAGGAAATACTTTGCAATGGAGCCCCTGTTTCGTTTTAACGAAACAGGATAGGCGAATGCATTTTTATTTCCGTGGGGTTTTTTAAGGGGTTTTTAACCCATTGAATGTCTGTTCTCCAAGTGCCGACAAGGGTACTTGGAAGCCTTGTTCCGGCTTGAGGAACAGAGTTGAATGCTTAAAAATTGGTGATTATATGTGGCCGTGCCCGGCGTAGCTTTCTAGCGACCGTGTCCGCCATAGCCAACGGCGACGGCTGGAAGCCTGGGTGATCGACTAGTGTTAAATACATTAACCAACAAGCTCCAATCAACAAACCCATACAAAAACAACCCTTTTATTGCTATTGAAAGCCATTTTTTTGTAGATTAAGGTATCTGTAACGACTCAAAAAGGGGGTTTTATGAATAAAAAAATTATGAACAAATCAACGTTATTGTATGTGCTTATGGCGCTTATGGTCACACAGTCAAAAGATATTTTTGTACATGATGATGAGTATGAGTCAGAAGCATACTCTAACCAAATTGTAGGTGTCCAAGAGATTTTTGGGGTTAAAAACTTCACCATTATTTTGACATTTGAGCATGATGGTCCAATTATTACCTATGCTCCTGCAAGTTACGCAGATAGTCAAAATGATACATTTAACAGATTTTTTATGCCAAACACGGTACTTTCTGACAATGCTGGAAGTGGTGCTTCTGGAGCCTTGCAGCAATCTGGATCAGGAGTTGAGCTTGTTTTGCTTGGTACGCTTGTTAAGAAAGTTGTGGATGGCAATACTATCATGATTTCTGTTGCAGTTGCTTAAAATAACCCGAGTTCGATATTTAAACTCTCTCCCAGTCGTTCGTCCCGACCGTGTCCGCCATAGCTGCAAGCGACGGCTGGAGTGTTTTGCAAAGCAAAAAGTATCGAGGGATAAATTAAGGGCTAGTTTTTATGGTTCGATACATTCGACTTTGTCGAACACTCACCACGAACGGCGTAAAAACTAAACATTAAAGAAAAATCTAATGTCGAATTCAGGTTAAAATAGCTTGTTTAAGTCCACAATTAAAAAATAAAAATGTAAGTTTCCCTATAGGAAACGATCTTTTTTTGCTAAACTGTGAAACAGATTTACACGATCAATTTTTTGTAGCATACATATAGGTACGAGTCGTACCACCATAAAAAAAGAATTAGAATTTATGAATGTACTCAATGATCAGATTTGGCAAGATTTTTTAAAAATTATTCGAGAAGAAGTTGGCACGCGCGTTGTTGAAACGTGGATCAAAGCTGTGACAATCTCTCGCTATGATAATACAACTGGAGGAGTATATCTTTCGGCTCCTAATCTTTTTGTCAAAAACTGGGTTGAGTCAAATTATAAAGATCTGTTTCAAAAACATTTGAAGCGACTGCTCGGCGTTGAAAAAATTACGATTCATTTTTTACTGGGATCTGTGGTCTCACCAGAGCATGTGGTTGATGAACGAGATTTGTCTGCAGGAGAGTCATCTCATCGAGACTTGTCTCAGCGAGACGTGTCTCAAGAGTCGTCTAAAATTATTCCAGCTACACAAGCATTTCCAAAAAAGAAAAAGTATGAGCTTGTTAAAAAAATATCAGGATACCAAGCGCATCAGAGCAGATTAAATCCGGCTTACACGTTTGATACGTTTGTGGTGGGAGAAAACAATCAATTCGCCTATGCTTCAGCTAAAGCTGTTGCTAGCAAACCAGGTTCTTTATATAATCCGTTGCTATTGTACGGTGGTCCAGGACTTGGAAAAACTCATTTGCTTCATTCAATTGGCAATGAAATTTTAGAAAAACATCCACATTTAGTTGTTTTATATCAAACAACTGATCGTTTCGTTACCGAATTTATTAACGCTGTTCGCTTTGATGGGATTTCGAAATTTCAAGCAAAGTATAAAGAAGTTGATGTTTTGTTGGTTGACGATATTCAGTTTATGGTTAATAAAGAACAAACACAGGAAGTTTTTTTTCATATTTTCAACAATTTGTATGAATCAAACAGGCAAATAATTCTTTCATGTGATGTTCTGCCTCGTTATTTGGGTGGTTTGGTAGAGCGTTTAAAATCTCGTTTAGAATGGGGACTTATTGCAGATGTCCAAATTCCTACTATGGAAACAAAAGTAGCTATTTTAAAGCGTAAAGCTCACATGCAGCGAGAAATTATATCTGATGAAGTAGCGCAATTTATTGCTCAACGAAATGTTAACAGCGTTCGTGAGCTGGAAGGATCGCTCATTCGCGTTTTGGCATATGCTTCACTGACCAGTCAAGCCATTACCAATGATCTTGTTAAAAAAGTGCTGGGTGCTGAGCAAGAGTCTCAAGATGTCCCTGCAAAGATTGATTTTAAGCTCGTGCTCCATCATATTAAAAAACATTTTTCATACGGCCTTGAAGATTTACGATCGAAAGATCGCAGCAAAGGCGTGAGTCATGCTCGTCAGGTGGCGATGTATTTAATGAAGCGTAACACTGATAAGTCTTTACGAGAAATTGGAGAGTATTTAGATCGAAAAGATCATACGACCATTGCGCATGCTGTTACAAGAATTACTGATTTTCGTTTGCGTAATGAAAAGTTTTCAAATTTACTTAAAATAATCGAAGACGAATTAGTTTAAATGAGCGTACATTGATCGATTCGTTCTTGCTTTGTTCTAAAGCAATATTTATGGAAACAGTTACTCGCTAATTCTATATACCAACCCAAATATTTTTTTGCTTTCATACTTTTATCAAGGCCAGCCATCATGCGAAAATCTTCTGTATCGAGTAGAACAATTTTATTTGTTTCTTGCTCAATTACGAAGTTCCCTGCATGAGGGTCAATTAAAAAACCAGTATCGATTGCCACTTTCATAGCAATTTTATTGAGTTCTTGTTGCGGTTGTATTTTATCAGTTTTTATAAAGTCAGAGATTGTTGCATAGACGCTTGGCAGCAACATTTCTTCAGTAGTGCCATTGCAGCGCCATATAATTTTAAGGTCGTGACATCGATCTGGTCTCCAGTACCATTTTCGTGGAAAATCTAGAGAGTCTACAAAAAATGGATTGTATTTTAAAATACTTTTAATTCGTTCAAGGTTAGCAATTCTTGTAAAATTACTTAAATGTCTTAAGTTGCCACCAAGAACAAAAATGCAGTCAGTTTCAAAACTTTTTGAAAATGGTTGAATCATGGTGTGCGGATGTTCGATAGAAATTTTTATAACGAATGGATAGTTTTTAAATTTTGCAACAATGAGACCAGAAAGCGTCTTGTAATTAAAATCTTTGTCTTTTAGTATGTCAAAATGGGTGAATTTTTGTTGACCAACTTTAATTTCTTCTACCAATTCATTAGCGAGCTTTGAAAGAATAGATGTTGAAACTTTATCGGCTTTGTCTCGAAATTTTATAAAGCCGATTGGAAGGTATTGTTCTTGAAAAAATTGTTGATCAAAGCCTTTTTTTATAGGACGTAAGCGTAAAAAATTACTTTTTAGACGATGTTCTTTTTTTTCGAAGGTAAAACTTTTGTTAAGCGCGGTCCAACTTTTTTCAAATGCTGGATCTGTAGAAGATACCGTTATGACTGGAACGGAGTGGTCGACCGGCCTGCAAATACTTCTGCCTTCCAAGGTGAGAGCTTGTGAAATTAAAATATAAAAAATCAGAAAAAATTGTATCATGTTTTTTTATTTAATTACGTGTGTGAGCCATTTATAACAATAGAGCACAGTGTATCATTTTTATTAAATCGCACAAACTTTGATAAAATCAAATGGTTTATCAGAAGCACAGGGGGATAAGTACGATTTTGGAAGATAATCATTTGTTATTATTATTTTGGTATGGTAGAAATCTTTTGAATTGATTTGATAGTAATTTGCTCAAAATTAAGGATGGGGCATGGACTATATAAAAAATAGAAACAAGGAACAAGAACTGCTCATAAAATTGGGTGGTTTTTCTAAGAACATGGTGCAGAATCATCACTTGGAAAATTTATCAGAATTTATTATTCACGATCTTTGTGCTCAAGATACTTTCAATATTAGCAAGGCAGCATATTTAGTGAATAATCCAGATTTTACCTGCTTAAAGGGCGTTGCTGGATATCATCATCCAGAGTCTTTTAAAAAAGAAAATAGCTGGCAACAGCAAAAAGAATTCACTTCTCATATGAAACAATCAGACTTCAACCAATCTGTTCGCTCGGTAAACGATAGATCACTATTTATAGGTGACAATGGTCCAGATCAAAATAAGGTTCAAGATTTGATACAGCGGTTTGATATGCGTGATCCTGTTTTACATACGTGGAATATGAAATATGATAACCAAGGTATTTTCATATTTGAAAAACCAGAAGACTCACAAATAGTTCAAGATCATTTGTTGAATTTTTTGCATATGTTGTCTTTTTGTTCGGTCTTTTAAAAAAAAGCTTGAATTTGGTTAATTACTTCTCATATCATGATGGCATATGGGACTTTAATAAAAGGGGAGTAAGTAACCATGAAAAAAGCATCTGCAAAGATCAGAAACAAAATCAAAACAAAATTCGCTCAATCCATTGGTCGCTTAGAAGCAACTGTGGGTAGAGAAGGTGATAAGCCAGATCGTTTTAGGCATCATGCACCTAAGAAAAAATAACTAATCGTAAAAAAACAAGAACGTTTACATGCATAAACGTTCTTGTTTTTTTATGTACTTGTTTTAACCACTGTTAGTGATGACATTATGAATTACCAATAATTATAACTCACCCTGTCGTTCGTCCCGAGTGTTTTGCATTAGCAAAAAGTATCGAGGGATGCTGATTAAGATATTCTTTATCCCTCGATACAATTTCTTCGAAATCACTCGGGACGAACGACAAGGAGGAAATTTTCAATATTGAGTTTAAAACTCTTATGCTTTTGCGTTCAATGATGAAAGTAATGAATCAAGATCATTACCTTTTGCTTCAGGAGCTTTTGGCAACATTTTTGGCTCGGGCGCTTTTGGTATTGCCATAGGAATTGCTTTAGGTTCTGGCATTGCCGGAACTGCTGCCTTCGGTTCAATATGCTTAGGTATTGGCATTGGATGCACTGGCATCGGGTGAATTGGTTCTGGCATATGATGCACTGGCATCGGATGAACTGGTTCTGGCATATGATGCACTGGCATCGGATGAACTGGTTCTGGCATATGATGTGCTGGCATCGGATGAACTGGTGTTGGCATTGGATGCACAGGCTCTGGCATATGATGCGCTGGCATTGGCATATGATGTTCAGGCATTGGATGTTCAATCATTGTATGTTCAGGCATTGGCATCGGATGCTGTTCCACAGGATGGACTACTTCAGGCATCGGATGCTCTACTGTAGCCTTAGGTTCAATATGCTGCGCAGGAGTTGCTGCTTTGTCTTCAACTGGAGCTTTTGCTTGAGTAGTTACTTTTTCTTTTTGAACTTTACAACATCCACACCAGTCACAACCTGAAAAAGCAAGAATGGCACCAAGTGCTACGGTTGTTGAAAGAATTTGAGATTTGGTCACATGGTATTTGGTCATATAAAAACTCCTTTTTTATTTTAGGCTTTATTCATTTTTCAATGTGTCTACAATGTGCAACCGATCTATGTTTCGCGTTGCTAGAACACTTGCCAAAAAACTTATCATAATTGTTGTGATAAAAATAGCAGAAAAAACAGTCAGTTCCATTTTGATAGGAAGGTATGATGTATCATAGATATTGTCAGGCAATTTTATACATGGAAATGTTTGTAATGCTTTTCCTACGGCGTACGCCAAGACCAAACCTAGTGAAGTAGCGCCTACGGCAATGATCAAACTGATGGTTATGAAAATATATCGTATCGATGATTTATGCATGCCAAGGCATGTTAAAATAGCGATGTCTCGTTTCTTTTGAGTCACAAACATAAAAATGAGTGAAACAATATTCATACTCGCAACAAAGACAATGAGCATGAGTATGAAAAACATTGCCCACTTTTCAAGCTTGAGAGCCGAAATTAACGTGGGATATAAATCTTTCCAGCAGTAGACATCAGCGTTTAATCGCTTTTTCAACATGGTAATAATTTCATCTTCTTTGCTGTGCGGTTGCAACTTGAGATGTACTTGCCCTATGCCTTGGTCAGGAAATAATTGATCAAAAAAAGTAATGTTGCCAAAAGCAACGTTGTTGTCGAACTCTTCAACTCCTGTTTTAAAAATGCCACCAATGATCACTGTTATTTGTTGAAAGGTGATATGTAGGCCCGCAGGTTCATCACTTGAATATAAAATACGAGCTGAGTCACCAACGCAAAGGTTTGCTTGCTCTGCTAGCTTGCTACCAATTATTATGTGGTTGTTTTTAGTAAGGCTTGAAAGTGGATAGCTCTTTGGATTTATTATTTTTTGGTCTAATTTATTAACGAGTGATTCTTTTTCAGGATCGATACCTCGTAAAAAAATCATGATAGGTGTCTGTGACAGTTCAGGATTATAAATGAGTGATTGACCGACTTGTTGCGGTGCAAAATGTTGAATTTTATAGGTTGGCTCAGCAAGAATTAAAGACAGACAATCCATATCAATCTGCTCTCCTTGGCCGTCGATGATAAGATCTGGGTAAATTGATTGTATTTTTTCGTATGTTGCTTTTTCAAATCCATTCATAACTGAAATAACGAGTGTGAGCGAGCAACTTGCTACCAAAATTCCGATGAAGCAAATTTTGACCATGAAATTAATGGTCGTGTCTTTACTCTTGGTGAAAAGATAGCGGTAAGCAATAAAAGCAAAACTTTTTTGAATCATAGTTTGTTTTTTCTTAGGTTTATTTTTTCTTAACAAAACGTACTTGTCAATTAAAGATCTTTCATATACGTTATGCATGTTATTTTATCACAATAATTTGAAAGCAGGATGTAGTGTAATGAAGCGATTAAAATTACAGCTTTTAGTGCATGTAAGCGTATTAATTCAGTGTATATTCCTTTTAAGCGGTTGCAACAAAATCATAGATTGGGGTAAAAATAACTTCAAGCAAGCAACAAAACATTCTCAAGATATCGTAGAGGAAGCTCAGCCATATTTCCGCTCAACTATCGCTTATCATAAATTTGCAACGATTGCAGAATTTGACGTGCTGTTTTTAACTGACCACGTGAGAATGCTTTATGTTGATTATCATAAAAAATATCATGGAGTTACGCAGGAACAAGAATCACTCATGCGACAACGTGTTTTAAATGAAAATAGATATTTCATATCGTTTTATGTTGCGGGAACACAGCCAGAAAATCTGTATGAATCGAATCGATCATTGTACACAGGTGAATATCAAAAACTTAATGATTTACTTGGTGACAAGGATGCTACTTGGAACATTCGCTTAAAAGTAGGCGATAAACTGTATCTACCGGATTCGGTTCGCCGTGCTGATCTTCCTGTTGAATATCGTCATTTCTTTGGGGATAGATACAGTCAGTTCAAGTCCGTGTATCTTGTACGTTTTGAAGCTTTAAACGCCAACCGTCGACCGATTTTACCACTCAATCAAAAACATACTCTTTCATTGATTCTTTCATCGTCAGCATACCAAACTGAAGTTGAATGGAAAAATTGTTTGTATTCAAAATAGGGTTGATTCGATATTAAAGATTTTTTTCCCCGTCGCTGCTCCCGAGTGATTTCGAAGAAATTAGCCTGCCCGGCGAAGCCTTGTGCGAAGCCTGGGTATCGAGGGATAAAAATAGTAAGAAAAAAATACAATTATCCCTCGATACATTTTGCTAAAGCAGAACACCATGTCCGCCGAAGCTCCAATATCCCTCGATACATTTTGCTAACGCAAAACACTCGGGACGAACGACGGGTAGGAGAAAGCGTGCGTAGGCTGGATCGGGACGAACGACGGTGGGGAGTTATATTTGTGGGTAATGTATAGCTATCACGCATGGCATAAAAACTAAATATAAAAAGTAAAATTTAACAGAATTAGAGTAGTTGAAGCAAAAAAAGAGCAGCACTTGTAAAAGCGCTGCTCTTTTTTTTGTAGATTAATTTCTTAACTAATTAAAGCTTTCCATTCATAACGATCAATTGTGTTTTGTTTCATCAACGTATCGACGATTTTTTCTATTAAATCTTTATGAGGAGCAAGCAATTGAGCAATTTCTTTTTCATATTGATCTTTAAGAGCAATAGCTTGATTTTTCATTTTCTCATCAATTTTTTCGCCACTTGAAATCATGTTGTAAATAATCTGCATCACATCAGCACGGTCATGTTTGTTGCACTGAGTGTATGACTGTTTAAGCATAAGCTGCAATGCTGCGTTTCCAGCAAGCAGAGCTAAGCATTCTTTACGTTGTAGATCATCGCTGAGAAGTTCGCTGTGGTTTGCTTTTGATTTGGTGAAAACTTCGCCTAGCTTGGTTCTGATATCTTTTTTAATTGAAACTAAGTTGTCATTTTCAGCATTTGCTGTATCAGTTGAAGTTTTGATAGAAAAAGGAACATCTGTTTTAAGTTCTTTATTGACAGAATTTACCGTGATCTTAACTACTTCTTGGTTAGTTTGTAAAATATGTCGAGCAACAGCTTTACCAGCTTGATACGTTGCAATGATTCTTTTTTCGTCATTTGGCATAGAAATAGTTTGCTGCATTTTTCTGACTTCGACATCAAGTGCTTTTTCTAAATCATTTTGGCAGACTGGACGCATTTCAATTGATGATTGAATTAAAGCTTCAGTGATAATTCGTTTGAGTTCATTGTATGAACAACCATCAGTTTCTTGTGCAATACAATCAATGTATTCTGGATTTATAGATACACATCGTTTTGCAAGCTGTTGCTGCAAGAATAATTTACGATGTTCATATTTTGGATATTCGAGATGAATTATTTTTCCAAAACGGCCATCTTTTTTAAGAGCAAAGTCTAGTTGTTCAGGACGGTTTGTTGCACCGATAACAAATACTTGTTTTAATGCGCCATCAATACCTTGCATACATGTTAAAAGTTGCGATGTGTTGACGGTATTTTTATCGCGATGAGCTCCAACTATATCGATTTCATCAAAGAAGATAATACATGGTGCATAATATGCAGCGTGTGCAAAAATATCTTCAATGGTAATTCGACGATCAGAATCTAAAACTTTTTTTGCATCAATAAAGCTTACTTTTTTATCAGCGCCAAGTTCATCTGCAATAAGTGTTCTAAGAGCTTTTGCAAAAAGAGTTTTACCAGTTTGAGGAGGACCAAACAACAGTATGCCACGATGTTCTTCAAGTTGAGTTCGTTCATATCGTTCAGGATGTTTCATGAAGTTTGCAATTTTTTTCGCAAGAGTTTCAAGATGATCGCTGCCAACCATATCTTTAAAGTATACTTTTTCTTCATCACCACTGACGTTCGGTTTTGCAGTGCCAAGTAGTATTTTGTTGATGTCTTCTAATTTTTTATTACTTGCTGTTTTTAGCCAGCTTAAAGGACCATCATACATTGAGTGAAATAGTTCGTTCAGATTCATGCTTGCCAAGGAGCCAATAGTTAGTATTCCAGCGGCTTGCAGAGCTGAAGAAAAATCACATACTTTTTGTGTCGGTGTAAAACTTTTCAAATAAATTGGATTTTTATCTTTATCGTACACATAAGGACGTCGTGTTTGTAGGTCTATATTAACTTCTTGACCTATGTATCGGCTATACCAACCATTTCTTGAATCGTTGCAATCAAATGTTTTACGCTCAGAATCACTATCTGATATAGCGTTTACACCCTCATCGGTTGCTATTTTAGATTTACACGCAAGCCAAGCGAGGGCTGCCACTGAAACTGCAGCTACAGCAACACCTTTAGCAATAGTAGCTGTATTACATTTTTGTATGCCACGGTATGCATGATTGTACCAGCGTAGACCAACGTTATCGGTTGCATTCACTAATTTTGCGATATCAGCTTGATTTTTTTCAGCCAAGGCAAATAGGATCTCTTCAGGTAGTACCGTATTTGATTTTTTGACAAGAAGCTCATGAATTTTTGATGCATCAATCTTGGTGATATCAGCTTTAACGACTGAGAAAAGATAGTCGACAAGTACATGATTAATGAGGATTGCCTCATGAAGAGCATCTTTTGAGTTTAAAACGAATAGTTTTTCAAGCAGAATTTTGGTGAAACTTTGTATCGCAACCATTTCCTTTGTAACGTGCTGTTTTTGCTCTTTTGTAAGTTTGATCTTTTGGGCATCAATCGTTTGCAAAAGCTGTTGAAGGCAAAAGCCAATAGTCTGGGTTTGCTGGCGAGCTTGTGACATGTAAGATTGAAACATTTCTCGCTCTAGGTCTGCTCTTACAGCTTCTTGCAGCTCCGTGATTGAACTATTTGGTGCCACGTTTTGCGAGTCAGCTGAGCTTTTTGCGTCATTTGCAAAAAACGATAGACAGGTAAGAGATAATAGTGTTATAGAAAGAAAATATCTTTTAAAAAAATGATTCATTTTGTTACACCTAAAAAACTTTAAGGAAATTAATTAACAAAAAGTGTGCGATCTGTGTAGATTCGAGCTGTTGATTTTGCGATGTGAGTAGGTTTTTCGTTAACGTAGACATATTTCAATTTTAAACTAAACTTGCATATTTGTCAAATTTGGGCTATTTCATGTTAAGTATTGTATTTGTATAAATAGCTCTATACAGTACTGTTCTAGATAGACAGTTTTAAATTTTCTGACAGGGAGTTTTTTAATGGGCCAATCGTTTAAAGTTTTCTTTATAGCTTTACCTATTTTATGCCTTGTAGCGTGTTTTAAGCAGAGTCCTGAGAAAAAATCGAAAGTTGAATTGCAGTACGTTTTAGAGCAAGCGCTCAAGCAAGAAAACGTTGCTCCTGTTGTTATTATTGGTTCTGGTCCTTCTGGACTGAGCGCAGCGCTGTACATGGCGCGTGCGGGAATAAAAGCGTTCGTCTTTGCTGGTCCAGTCCCATGCGGTCAGCTTACTCAAACAACATTTATTGAAAACTGGCCTGGCCGTGACCGAGTTCTCGGTTCTGAGCTTATGGAAGATATTAGAAAGCAGTCGGAATCGTTTGGCGCAACTATCATTCATGATACGGTTTCAAAAGTTGATTTTTCTCAGTGGCCTTTTGCCCTTGAAACGGAAGATGGCCGTCGTTTTAAAGCTATGTCGATTATTGTAGCAACTGGAGCTACTCCTCGTGGCCTTAATATTCCTGGAGAGCGTGAATTCTGGGGTAAAGGGGTGACTACTTGTGCAGTATGTGACGCACCTTTCTTTAAAGGTAAAGAAGTCGTGATTGCCGGTGGTGGTGATAGTGCTGCAGAGATGGTATTTGAGCTAGCTCCCCATGTGAAAAAAGTTACGATGCTCGTTCGAAAAGAAGCAATGCGTGCAGCTGTTGCAATGCAGAAAAGAGTTTTTGCCTATCCAAATGCCCAAGTTGAATTTAATAAAGAAGTGACTGCGGTTCATGGAGAAAAAGGTGAAGTGGTAGCAGTTGATGTGTACGACAATGTATTAAAAACAACTGAGCGTCGACCGATTGATGGAATGTTTTTAGCCATAGGCCATGATCCAAATAATAAACTACTACAGGGTGGTGATATTGAGCTTGATGAGAGTGGCTATCTGGTCATGAATGGCAGAACGCAGGAAACTTCACTCAAGGGTGTTTTTGCTGCAGGAGAAATTCAAGATCCTTCGTACAAACAGGCAATCGTCGCTTCTGGCGAAGGCGTAAAAGCTGCCCTTGATGCAACATCATTTTTATATTCAATCGGATTTAATGCTGAAATCGGTGAGCAGCTCGATAAAAAATTCTTTGAAAATTTTTCTGACGAAAAAACAGAGATGCGAGAAATTTCTGAAAAAAAAGAATTGAACGAGTTGGTTTTAAATGCCAAGGGAGTTGTGCTTCTTGATTTTTATGGATCAAATTGTCCTACGTGCGTTCGCATGATTCCTTCGCTAGAAGCTGTTGCTCACAAATTATCTGGGCAGGTCAAAGTTTATAAAGTTCATTTTATCAAAGACAGTCCAATCCATAGAATTCTGTGGTGGAATCATGATATTAAGATTCAAAAAGTGCCGTCACTTCTTGTTTTCAAAGATGGCAAGTTCATGGAAATGACATATAACTTCATGACTAAGGTAGAACTTTTGGAGTATGTTAAAAAGTTTTTATAAAGTCTTGCAATGAAAAACTCCCTCCCAGTCGTTCGTCCCGAGTGATTTCGAAGAAATCGTATCGAGGGATAAAATTTATGACTTAAAAAGAATTGAATTTACGCATACATTTGTTGTTTACATTCTTAAATGCAGCGATGGCAGTTATTATGTAGGCCATACTGATCAAATCGAGCAAAGAATATCTCAGCATCAACTTGGATCCATAGCTGGATATACTTCAGAAAGACTTCCAGTCGAACTTGTTTTTATGTAAGGTTTTGGTACTAGGGCTGAGGCTTTAGTCTCTGAGCGTAAAATAAAAAATTGGTCTCGCAAGAAAAAAGAAGCTTTAATCCAAGGAAATTGGGAATTGTTAAAGATTTTTGGAAAGAAAAAGTTTTGATTTTTCATTTATCCCTCGATACATTCTGCTAAAGCAGAACACTCGGGACGAACGGCGGGTAGGTTGTGTTTGTTGGTAGTGCGTAGTCACCACGAACGGCGTTATGAAAACAAAACCTAATTTCGAATTTAGATTTTTATAAAATTTAATATAAAGTCTTGCAATGAAAAACTCCCCTTTGCTACACTAAAAACTGTTAATGGTACGCATTTTGACAGTGGGGGAGTAAAACATGCGATCTATAAATTTTTTACTAATTGTTCTTAGTTTCTTTAGTTTTTCATATGTAATTCACACCGATTTACCGGCTGAATCAATAATTAGCACGTCAATAACGAGCACATCAGTGGTAGCGCCAGAACTGGTAACGCTAGAAGTGGTAACGCCAGAACTGGTAACGCCAGATTCTTCTGATTGTGTAACGACCATGACTCCAGCAGACGTATCTGCAGAGTTTGCATCCTATGTAAAACATTTGGATAACACTAAAGAAGGCATGTTGTCCTTAAAGGTTGAAAGCGTTTCGTTTCCTGTTAAACAGAGTCAGTCGTCTGATAAAACTTTCACGAGAAATGGTTTTTTAGCTACTCGGCCTGGAGCTGTAGGAACCGTCATTATCTGTCATGGATACACCCATTCTAAGCATGAAGCATTTTTCTTTAAAACCTATTTTCCGTACTTTAACGTTTTAGCGTTTGACTTTAGAGCTCATGGCGAGTTGACGCAAGATCAAGAGTCTACCATTGGTCGTGACGAAATGCATGATGTGTATGGAGCGGTACAATTTGTTAAAAATAATCCAGTGCTCAAAGGTAAGCCGGTCATAGGGTTTGGTTTTTCTATGGGGGCAGTTGCTCTTTTGATGGCTCAAGCTGAGTATGAAAATCTTTTTGATGCATTAATTCTTGATAGTCCTTTTGAGTCGAGCACTGATTGTATGGCTCGTAGCGTTGACACGTTTCTTTCATACACGTTGTTTGGTCGAACATATAAATTGCCCGGTAAATCATTGATTATGTTTTCATTGTATAATCCGCGTATGCAGTTTATTGCAAAGCCTGTTTTTAAATGGTCATCTGGAATGAATCCTTCTGCGGTTTCCACAAAATTCGTGCCGGTTATTCCTTTGGCAACAGCGTCTAAAATTAAAATTCCATGCATGTTTATTTCTTGTAATGGCGATAAAAATGTTGCAACCGATTGTGTTAGAAAATTGTATGAAGCTGTTCACTCACCGATGAAACGATTTTGGATTACTTTAGGGCTTAAGCATTGCGGATCATGCATTGCGCAACCAGAGATGTACAATTACAAAATAAATAGTTTTATACGTAAAGCTTTAAGCAGTGATTTTAAGGTTCCGACGAAAGTTGTCGATGATCGAGTTGTTATTAAAGTAGCTTAAAAAAGGTGGTTTTTAATATTTTTTTAGGAAGTCGGATACCACATACATTCACCAATTTTTAAGCATTCAACTCTGTGCCTAATGGCGGCACAGCCACCAAAGCATGATTTCGTACATGCTTTGGAATCATACGACCCAAAGAAGTATCTTTGGGAAATCTCACGGAAATAAAAATGCATTCGCCTATCCTGCTTCGTTAAAACGAAACAGGGGCTTCATTGCAAAGTATTTCCTGATGGGGAAGCTTGATTCTTTAATCCATTTTTTCTTGAGTTTGAGTCGGAGTTAATACTCGTGTTTGCCTCTTCTCATTTTTATTTCACAAGGTTCATAAAAATGAGTGGCTCACACTCCCTAACTCCTGGATATGACTTAAAACAGATTTTATAATCTTTTCATTAATAAATTCTTTTTAGGTGTTTTTTAGTCATCATTTTTTTAATGCCCCCAAGGAAGCCTGCTGATTGGTAAATCCGCTATTAATCCCACAGCTGTGGGATTAATGTAAGCCTCAAATAAAATGCCTTTTTATAGTTCTTTTACAATTTTGCCACAGCTTGTGGCAAAATTAGCACAAAGATTTTTTTTACCAAAAAGCCTTATTTTTTCTTTTTTTCTTTTGGAGCGTATTGTGCAAAAGAACCTAAGTTGATAGTAGCTTTTTGCTTGAGAGATTTTTTAAGTTCAGTCAAAATCGTTTTATTTTGTGGCTCGAATAACCAAGCTTCTTCTTGTGGAATTATATGTAAAGGCTCAAGGATGATTTTGCCGTTCTGCATGGAAATTTGAACCAATTTGCCCACGCTTTCAGATATTTTTTTAGGCAGTGTGATTCTGTTTTTAGAATCAACTTTTAAGATTGTTTGTTCTTTTTTCATACGTTACCTTATTAAAAATTCATTTTTTAACAACAGAAGAAATCAATGCTTCATAGCGCTCTGCAAGTTTATATTTTCGGCCCTTGTTAGAAAAATCAACGATTTCCAAAAATCCATCATCCACCCAATCTTTACAAATTTGAGCACTGGTTCGTGGTTGAAAACCAAAAATTTCACCAACTTGCTTGCTCGTTATCGTTTCAAATTCTTGCAACAATGACAATGCTTTGCGCTGCCGTGGATCAATTGAACGCAGCAACTGACTATGATCAGGCATTCCTTGTAACGCTGCATCAGACATACGCTTTAAAACATTTTCAAAGGAAATTGCCATGCCTTCTACAACATATTCAACCCATTTAGTTATGTCAGCCTGAGCTCGGCCCATATAATAATTGTGCGACTCACCAATGCTGATTGCATCATAGTACGCATTTAAGTCACGAGCGTAATATTCTTCAAGAGAGTAAAGACCCTTTAAATCATATCCTCTAGCATGCAGTATTAACGTTGTTAACAGCCGTGCGGTGCGACCATTGCCGTCATAGTATGGATGAATAGTGGCAAATTGATAATGAACAATTCCTGCAACGATCGGACATGGAATTTTTGATGACTGCGCAGTCCAATCAATCATTGCTTTCATAAGTTCGGCAACATCTTTAGCTTCAGGAGGCATATACACAATGACGCCAGTGCGACTATCTTTAATAACATTTTGACCATCTCGATATGATGTTGCTTGTACTTTTTTTCTGCCATCAGCCATTACCAAAGCATGTAATTCTTTAATCATTGTTTGCGTAATGGGTACGCCACGAGCAGCCCATTTTTCAATTTGTATCAATGCGGTGTAATATCCCTTTACTTCGCGTTCATCTCGCTCACGACCAGGAAAATGACCAGCATGTTGCAAGATCGATTGAATTTGTAAAGGTTCTAAACGATTACCCTCAATCATGGTTGAATAATGAGTTGTATAAAGTCGTGCAGTTTCTCGCAGCGAAGCCAGAACCTGTGGCGTAATCGGTAGGTTCATGGTTTTTTCTTTAACCGCCTCAATGCGCATCAAATAATTGGCGATTTTTGAGGTGATTTCGTATCGTGGTAAAAATTTTATCGGCATAGTATCGGCCCTTTCTCGGCGTTCATGGATAGATGTATGATCTCAATAAATAGCAGATAAAACAAGAGCTCCCTGATTAGATTTATAGATAAGTTCTCTGGATAAGGCTTTTTCGCTTTCAGCACATGGATCTCCGGCCTGTTTCGAATTCGGTTTTATAAAATCTGTTTTAAAGTCATACCCAGGAGTTAGCTCGTATGAGCCAAGGGCAAATACGAGTATTAACTCCGACTCAAACTCAAGAAAAAATGGATTAAAGAATCAAGCTTCCCCATCAGGAAATACTTTGCAATGGAGCCCCTGTTTCGTTAAAACGAAACAGGATAGGCGAATGCATTTTTATTTCCGTCGAGATTACCCAAAGAAACCTCTTTGGGTCGTATGATTTCAAAGTATGTACGAAACCATACTTTGATGCCTGGCCTGGCATGAAGGCCAAACATTGTACCCATATCAAACAAAAACTCATTATTTCTTAACTCCTTGCATAACGCTTTATTTTTGTTTTATAGTGATTTTACGATTTGTAAATTCAATTTTTAAAAAAGGATGAGAATGAAGCACGCTAATTTGTTGAGTAAATTTTTCATTATATTCACGTTCGTTTCCTGTTCAGGATTTGTGTTTTCATCGGAGTTTACAGTGCTTGAGGATGGTGCCAAGGCATTTGATGAAGCTACTGGTACCATGATTGAAAAAACGGCTGATGAAACAGCAGTAGCGTTTGCTGAGAGAATAGCTTCTTTCAATGCAGAACTTACAGAAGGCATGACTGCAGATGCTGTCAGGACAGCTGCTCAAGATGCAGGTTTTACTGCACGTCAAGCTACTGAGGAAGAGATAACCAAGTTGTCGACGCAAGTGAGCCAAGAAGCTTTAACTAAGGGGATAGCAGATCAAGGATCCAAGCTTGCAGAAGAAGAATTTGGTGGTGACAGTATTAGAGCTTCGCGTAAAGCATCTCAGCAAGCAGAAGAAGATGCAGCTACGAAATCCATAGCGGAGCAAGAGGCAGAATCCTTGAAGGCTGCAACAGAGAATGCTCGACGTAGCGCTGCAGGAGTAATTGATGACGTTGCGGTTAAAAGAGTAGCTGCGAAATTATCAGACCTTAATGACGCAGAATTAGAAGTAAGTAAAGCTAATGATGCCATAAGCGATATGGGAAAAGCTTTAAAAAAGGCAGCAAGAAAATTATCTAAAGCAATGGTAAAAAATGATGTTAAGGGCATGAAAGCTGCACAGGCAGAAATGAAGGCCGCTAAGGACGCTCTTACTGAAGCAACAAGCAGCTTAAAAAGTAAAGCTGCTACGGACATGGTCGATTCAGCGTTGGATAGCAGTGAAAAAATGCTTGGCAAAATGGACAAAGCTTTTGCTGATGCTGGAGGCGAATTTGCAGCAGATGGAACAACTTTAAAATCAATGAGTCATTTTTCAGATGAAGCAGCAGCTGCTCTTGATAAAAGTGTTGGCGATGCAGACAAAATTATCGAAGATTCTTCTATGGCTCAAAAAAATGCTATGGATGCTATAGACGCAGAAAGAGGTGCTGCTGCTAAAGGTGTGACTGATGCAGAATATCTTTCAGCTAAGTTTAAATCAAAATCATTATTGCAAGACGCAACTCGATTTAAAAATGCTTTTACAGAAATGGCAGGAAAAGCTGGATCTATGTTGCCAGAAGTCTCTTTAGAAACGGTTGGGGGAGCGGCTGGAGCAGCTGCTAAAAAAGTCGGTGGAAAATTACTTGCTGCTGGTGAGCTCCTCATTTCAGCCGTCCTTTTCATGGTACCAAACATTTTTGAATCAGCATTTTTAGCACAAAAGCAACGACAAGTTCAGCTTCAAACTTTAGCTCAACCGATTCAATTTGGTGATTGGGTTCTGCAAATTCCAGATTCATGTTTTAACTGGACTAATCCTTCAGCGACACTTCCTATCTATGTAAGAATTCCTGTTGCTAAGGTTGATGATACGATTTCTCAAGCTGATCTAGCACATTTTACTATTCCAGGTTCTACTACCAATTATTCAATTGGTGCTAAGCCGCAATTGACCAACACAGTTTCAACAAAAATTCAGAGCAGTGGAGCACGATTGTTTTCTTTCGGTAGTGATCTGGATATGCAACCAATATCACGTTACACAATCAAAGAAAGTTCTTACTATTCGCACGCTGGAATTGTAACATCATTTGCACCACCAGCATCATTTACCCCACCAGCTTCAAGCGCGCTGACAAGCAGTCAGTTTACCGGGCTTGTGGTAGATTTAAATTCTGGTTATGTGATGGATGCATCAGGCGAAGCAAACAGTCCAGTGTCACTGATAGCTCCAATCGATCCTCACAATCCTAACTATCAGGCGCCAAGTCCAGCGTCAGTAAAAGATTTTTTACCAAGCGAGCTGAGCAAATTAGAAATGGCTGGTCTAAAAGTTACCTACACGCAGTATGCTGACACAGGTACTGGTACTAAAGGTCCACAAGCTACTCCTTCATTGATAACACAATTTAAGTGTAAATGTATCGGTGAGTCTGAAGAAAATAATGTAACGGTAGCAACTGGTAATGTGTCTACGTGTTCAACGGGAGAATGTTTGCTTTCTAAATCACTCAGTAATTATATGAGTGGTTTATCTATAAATGCTTTAGTGGCTGTTGGTCCAAATAAAGTAACAGCTGCAACAGCTTCAAATGCTACAACAGATACAACAACTGAAACTGAAGATCAAGCTGCGGCTATGGGACTTGGGTCCGTTGCTCCAATGTTTGGTTGGGG
>JBAZWT010000011.1 GCA_041660205.1 Candidatus Babeliales bacterium | reverse complement strand
CACAGGAGTCTTTGTGGCCATTGCTTCGGTCATGGACAATCCCCACCCTTCACCGAGGGTAGTGGACAGCACGAGATCCGCTGCATTGTATATTCGATTCACATCATCGATCGGCATGCCCTGATTTGCATTGAATATCTTCGGACTAGGCAGGAAGAATTCATACTCCTTGCCGAGACCGAGCTGATTGGCAATGGTGAAGATATTGCCACCTGCATCTTCGTATTGCATGTGCAGGTAGAGCAATGGTCTTCGGCCACGATCCCACAGCTCCTTGAGTATCATGAGGCTTCTGGCTATGTCCTTGCGTGGCTGATTGCGGTTGATGTTCACGATCAAGAATCGATCATCTGCTTTGCCATTGAAGTATGATTTGCGGAATGCCTTCACATCTTCCTTGTCTTGGATCGGGAAGAAGTGGCTCGGATTGTTACCATGATAGATAACTCGGAGGCGATCCTCGAGCTCTGGCATGTGCCTGAGTGTCTCGGCTTTGCCATATTCGGTATAGACAACAGGGAAGTCAGCACCTGCTACTGTGTTCACCCACTGCTTCTTGAGCTGTGCATCGACAGGGTAGTACCAGACTGTCTTGAATACTTTGTGGCCATTTTGAGGCAGGGCATCCTGAGTCTTCTTGATCTCTTCCATGATCGGCTCGATCACGAAGGTATCCTGCAGCATGAAGACCACATCATATTTGCCTGAGCCCATGAGGTCCAGCAGTCGCTGTCGGCCATAGACATCACCATATGCTCCAGCATTCATGAGGCCACCAGGCATAGCTGGATAGACATTGCCTGGCCACTTCTCGACATCGATCGGATCACCCGAATAATTGATGGCGATCACATCGATATTGTATTTGCCTGTAGCGTGAAGCTCCCTGGCTATGTTGCCGAGGACCTGAGCGAAGCCAGTGCCACAGCAGTAGTCACCATACAGCAGAAGATTGACCTTATCAGCACCATCAGCGATTGCTCGCTTGGCTGCATCATCGATCGTGGCTTGAGCTAGAGCATCCATTGCTTATTCTCCAGAGTCCATTCGACTGTCTTTGCCAGTGATTCCTTGAAGCTGATCGGTGGCTGCCAGCCGAGAGCGAAGAGCTTTGATCCATCCAGTGCATATCGCCTGTCATGTCCAGGTCGAGTGCTGTGGAAGTCTTCCAGGTGGTAGATGAGATCCTTGCCGACTAGCTCAGCGATCTCCTGTGCGAGCTCGAGATTGTTCTTCTCGGTGTCTCCCACCACATTGAAGCGGTCAGGGAATACGATCTCATTATTGTCCACATACTTTGTCGGAGTACCACGATTGATCAGGAAGAGCATTGCATCGGCATGGTTGCGAGCGTGAAGGTAGAAGCGAGATCCGATGTATTCAGCATTGCCATGAATCGTGACATCCTTGCCCTCATAGATTCCCTTGATCAGCATCGGCACAAACTTCTCAGGATCTTGCATCTCACCGAAGTTGTTCATGGTATTGGTGATCACAAGTGGCAAGCCGAAGGTCCGCCAGTAGCTGATGGCGATCGCTTCTTGTGAGGCTTTGCTGGCTGAGTATGGATTGCTTGGAAGGATCACATCCCATTCAGGATGATCGGCCACAGGAGCAGCACCATACACTTCATCAGTCGAGATCTGCACGAAGACAGAGCCCTCTGGAGCTGTGGTGTTGCCATTGCGAAGATCCCATATTGTGCGAGCATACTCCAGGACATTCAATGTCAGAGCCACATTGTTCTCAATGAATGGCACTGGATCATCGATCGAGCGGTCCACATGAGACTCGCTGGCCATGTTTATAATGTGATCGATGTGGCCGATGCGGTGGATCATCTGCTCGCTGAATGGAGCAGCCAGGTCATGAGTGATAACTGTGCAGCGTGATCGCCAGTCTTCATGAGCTTCGAACATCTCAGCGATACGATCGGTCTTGCCCTTGTGCCTGAAGCTATCGATCAGGACCAGATGCCAGTCCGTATTGTGCATGAAGTGAGCCAGCGTGTGTGCTCCGATGAAGCCACCTGCTCCAGTCAATAGTGCTCTTTTTGTATTTTCCATCAGTCTATAACTCCCTTACCTTGCAAGAATCGCTCGACATCTTCGAGATAGTAGCCTGCCTCGCTACCGATACTCGTGACTGTCTGGCCACTCATCCATTGATTAAATTTTGTATACAGATTTGGAGGCATGTATTCCTCTATGTCTGAGGCCATGATCACCCATATGCCTTCAGTCACTTCGGGATCTTTGACACCCTCCTTGTAGATCCGCTGATCTAGCTTCCTCTGAGGGAAGTCTTTGATTGATATCTTCACGATGCCTCCTTCTTTAATGGTCCGACCACAGTACCATCCGCTCGCCTCCACATTGCTGGAGTGAATTCAGGATCGTCATATGGCAGTTTGAATACTTCATCCAGGATTCGGCCAGCCGAGCCCCACTTCTTCAGGAAGTAGTCATGACTGTGCTGGCTATTTGGATTGTCCATGAGGCTTGTGGCCACTCCGCCATAGTGGACCATTGGAGCAGCGGTAGTACAGATCTCTTTGTACCCGAGCAGCTTGGCTCGGTAGTGAGAGTCATTGTCTTCATACCAGGCAGGGATAAAATTCTCATCGAAGAAGCCGACCTTCTCGAAGAAGTCTCGAGCGATCAGGAATACTGAGAAGTTTGGATGCTCGCTCCAGCTTGTCTGTACACCTTCAGGCAGAGCATAGCTCAGGATGTCTTCTGGATTTGCAAGCTCCAGCATTATATTGTTTGGTGTAACCATCACAACATCTTCAGTCTCATTGAGAGCTTGGTGTACTCGGACCATTGCATCGATACAATCAGGACTGAATAAGATGTCATCATTGCAGAGCAGGGCATAATCACAGCCCTCTTCGAATGCTCGCATGGCCATCACATTCCAGGTCTCAGAGAGCGGTCGATTCAATCTCCATTGATCAAACATATAGAGATTCCAGTCGTGTGTGGTCCTGATAGAATGCACCGACTCAGCGAAGCCCTTGAAGTTATTTAGTACTGAGAAGCCGATTCCTATTTTCATTGCTTTACCTCTACGCTTTGCTTGATATCTATGTTGCCTCCACCTGGCTTGTTGCAGGCTTTGACATCTCCATCCCATGCTGAATAGTCTGGAATGCCTCCCAAGTCGAGACACTTCTGACCAGCCACTTTTGGATTGCGTGGATCTTTGGCCCACTCATCGGCTGCAGCTTTTGCTCGAGCATCTTGCTGAGCCTGCTCTTCTGGAGTCGAGTATGTGACTGAGTGCCACCAGTGGCCGACACCACCGATAGCCTTGCCTCCTATCCATATACCGAGACCGACAGCTACCACAATGAATAATGTGGCGAGGCCATACCCTATTGCATTTTGTGCATCTTCGCTCATGATTCGTCACCCTTCACTGGTATCCATGCATTCTGATCAGGATCAAATTCTGTGCCTTCATTCAGATCAATGATTGAATCATAGCTGCCATTCTTCCTACGGGCCAAGTCATCACGAGTAAGATTGTTTGTGCCCCACACAATACCTGCAGTTATTTTGAGCCATCGCCACTTCATATCAGCACCTCCCTCTATAGATTTGATCGCTTGTCGGCTTAATGTCGGACCTCACGAAGAAGCAATCATTGTGCTCATAGATCGGAGAGTCTAGTGTGTAGCCTTGAGTCTTCAGCCATGCTGCGACTTCAACTCCTGGTGTCTCGCCTTTGTAGACTGGAGTCACTGAGAGCTCAATGCACAGATACTTGAATTGCTTCAGCCACTTCCCCATGCCGAGCAGGATCTCCATCTCATTGCCTTGTGTGTCGAGCTGGAGAGTATCGTACTCAGCGAGATTGATCATTCGCTTCACACCACGAGAATCAGTGTAGAGCTTATTGTTGTTTTGCTTGGCCCATGTGTCGAAGCGGACCAGCTCCACCTGCTCATGGTCCACGATTGCAGCCTGGCCTTGATTCCAGTTCTTCATGACTTCAGGATGATCCCAGACACCATCGAATAATGATGAGCCCTTGCCATCGCCTGCAGTGACTTGCAGATCTCCCATGCTGTTTGTGTCATGGAGGCCGAGCTTGAAGACATGAGCCTTGTCACCATACCGCTCATCGAGAATATTGAATGCTGATGTCAGTGGCTCGAAGCCGATGAGGTGGTCGATACCCATGCGGATGAAGTTTTCGATCTCTTCACCATCATTCGCTCCACCCTGTACTACCCCATTGAGATCGAATCCTTGAGTCGTAAAATGTGAGAGCTTATTCCGCTCCTCAGCTTCGTAGAATCCAGGCAGTTCACGCTTCATTCGATTGCTCCATCTTTGTTATTCCACCAGCGGAATGTCACTGGAGGTAGCTCAGGAATCTTCTGGCCGAGCTTCAGTGATTTGAATGTACTGGATGTCAGCACGATCGCAAATACCTGTCGATTGGAATCATAATATACATGGTGGAATTGAGTGTCTTCAGGCAGGTGGCCTTCTTGAATCACCCATCGCTGGCTTGTCATGAAGCGGACCATTGCTTCAGGATGCATCCACAGCAGTGCCTGCCGACTCATGTCTGGAGTCTTGTGAATGTCTTTTGATCGGCCGAGAATACTCATGCTGCTACCTTCTCTCTTAATGATACTGATTCTGCTTCTTGATGCTCGAGCCTGTGGACCATCACAGTCAGCCGATCATCGGCCATGACTGCAGTGTATCCGAGCTTCTCATATAATCTGCGAGCACCTTCATTTGAGTTGAGCACATCGAGCCAGGCTTCTTCCGATCGGAGATCTTCATGGATCATCATGGTCATCTGCTCGAATAGGAAGTATCCAGCACCCTGACCCCTTGCCTCCTCCTTGAGACCACCCGATACCCACCAGCGACCATCACGCTTGCTGATGAGCCCATAGCCGATAGGCAGTGGACCATCACCATGTACCAAGTACCCGAATAATTCTCCATGATCTCGAGCTGGCAGATAGGTGTTGCGATACCATTCGGCTTGCTCTGCAGGCATGATCTCAGCAGTATTGTGAGTCATGAAGTGTCTGACCTCATTGCGAATGTCGGCCATGTCTAGTGCTTCAGTGGCTGTCTGCAGCTCATGCAAGATGTGTGACATTGTATCCCTCTCTGATTATTGCTGGAAGCCAGTGCTTCTGATCTCGGTACTCTTCCAGGTATCTTCGCTCCGCCACAAGGTACATCTCGGTCTCAGGATTATCATATGGAATGCCACGCTCATCCAGGAATTTGATGCAGTCATTGCGGTATCGCTCATTGCCAGTAGTGGTCATGCCACCGATGTGATCATTGTCTGAGCCCATAGTGATGACATGCCAGCCATCTTCGATCACTCGGATCGGCCAGATGCGATCATAAAAATGTGCCAGTGTGATGTCATCCCAGTCTTCATGATCTCGGACCAGCGAAGGTATTGCCTCCCTGCGGAACAACATGAAGAGAGAGTCGAGCACGATGGCTGGCTCGATGCCTTCGATCCGCCTGCCTGCAGATGGATCTTGACCATGCCATACCTGCTCACCCACCAGGACATCTCTCCCCATGAAGTTGCAAACTGTGTGACCACCTCGACCGCCACGCTCATCGACTTCTCGTGATCCACATAGACCGATCAAGCCGAGCTCAGGATCTTCTTCAAATGCCTGCAGCATCCTGCGATCCCAGCCTTGCTCATAGAGCATAAGATCATTGTGCATCAGGCCGATGTATTGCTCATCTGGATACTGATCATAGAGTTGCTTCAGTGGCTGATAATATCCGATGTTCTCTTTGTTGCTGATCAGGCCGACCTTGTAGCCATTGATCTCTTTGCAGATCTCGAATGGTGGATCACAGTTATATGGAGTGGCCGAGCCGTTATCGATCACAACTGGAATAGTAGTGCTCATGACAGCATTCTTTGTGAGGTGGTCCAGTGCCACCTTTGTGAGCTCGTGGCCCTCTACTACTGGAAGTCCGATGATCATTTGAAGATCCTCCTACTATCGAAGATCGCCATGAAGTGATCCCATCGGCTCATGGTCCGATACTTATGCCTCCGCTGGAATTCATCGACAGCTTTGCATCGCTCGATTGATATCATAATTGCCAAGCTCAGCACCTTGCTGGATCGTTTGCCCTTGTTCTTATCGAGAGCATAATCCAGATACTTCCTGGCTCGGCCTTTGAGTCGCTTCAGCTCTTCTTTGCTCTCAGGGAATTGATCTGCATTCATCGTGTTGCTCATGACTTCTTCTCCTGCTTCTGAGCAAATTCATTGCACACCCCTGCCACATGATCGAGCTCATCTATACTGAGCCCCCAGTGTACAGGGATGCATACCATTCTATCTGCAAAATATGCAACTCCGTCAAGACCCTTGCGAGCGAATGGCTTGAATACTGAGTACTCATCATTCCGCCTGTGGACCTGTGACACCATCACACCTTTGTCAGTAGCAAATTTTTTGAATGCATCTCGGCTCTTCTGGTCAGGTAGAATAATGGTATAGAGCCACCATGCTGATCTGCGATCTGCAGGATCTACTGAGCGAACAAAATAATTGCTCAAGTTCTGCTCGTAGTATTTTGCATTGTTGCGGTGAGCCTGCAGTACTGCATCGACATGATCCATCTGAGCAATGCCTATTGTGGCATTCAGATCATTCATGTGGAATTTGTATCCCCACTCTTCAATGTCTTCTGAGATCCGAGAATCGAGTGAGTCGGCATCACGATTGATACCGAACCACCTGAGACTCCGAGCTCGCTTATAGTCTGCAGGATCTTTGCAGGTCAAGATGCCACCATCGCCAGTCGTGATGTGCTTGATCGCCTGCAGGCTGAAGCATGTGAAGTCAGCTATAGTGCCGATCTTCTGGCCTTTGTATTCAGCACCGAAGGCATGAGCAGCATCCTCGATCACTTTTAGATCATGAGCTCTCGCAATGCTCACGATCTGATCGAGGTCTGCAGGCATGCCTCCCCAGTCCACAAATAGTATCGCCTTTGTTTGTTTTGTGATTAGCTTCTCGATTGATTCTGCATTGATGTTGCCACTCACAGGATCAATATCAGCGAAGACTAGCTTGCCTCCGAGGGATAATACAGGAAGATTTGTGGCCGAGCAAGTCATGGCAGTGGTGATCACTTCATCACCAGGGCCGATGCCTGCCAGCCTCATCGCTAGTGTGAGTGCAGATGTACCGCTATTCAATGTCACCACATGATCAGTGCCGAAGAAGTCTCGAAGTCGGCCCTCGAATTCTTCCACCTTCGGACCTTGTGTGATGTATCCACTGTGCAAGGTCTCAAGTAGTGGCTTGTCGATTGTGTGTGGTGTGTGTGTTTTGAATAGCGGTATCATGGCTAGATCTTTTCTGAGTCATCCTCTGGATTAGTGACAGCTCCTTCAGTGATTGCAAACAGTGCAGCCTCTGATGCAGCATTCTTGACAGCGGACAGTGTGACTAGGCTCGGATCAATGATGCCTGCTTTGAAGGCATCCACGACCTCTCCAGTGTAGAAGTCAATGGTCAGAGTCTTATCATCCAGGATCTTCTGCAGATCAGCCTTGTCGAGCTCCAGGCCACTATTGGCAGCCATCTGCTTGATAGGCTCGAAGCAAGCCTTGACTACTGCCTGAAGACCGAATGTCTCCTCCGTAGTCAGGCCATCTGATTTGACCTTTGATGCTGCACGATAGAGAGCAGCTCCACCACCAGCGATGATGCCATTTGCCAGAGCAGCCTTTGATGCATTGATCGCATCTTCGACTCGGAGCTTCCGCTCATCTCGCTCTGCTTCACCAACACCACCGACTCGGATCACACCGACACCAGACTGCAGGCGAGCGATACGCTCATCAAGAAGATTCTTCTCATATGCCTGCTTGCTGTTGGCCTTCTGTGCCTCGAGTTCTTTGATGCGGTCTTCAGTCTCACCAGCTCCACCCATAATAGATGTACGATCTCGGCTGGCGATCACTCGCTCTGCATGGCCGAAGTCATCTGGATTGTATGTGTCTGATGGATTCTGTGGATTGTTAGGCAAGCGATTGCCCTCGTCACGAGCGAAGAATTTTGCACCAGTAGCTTCAGCCATATCACGAAGCACTGCCTGGCCCTGCTCACCGAGAGCCTGGACCTTGATAGGGATCAGCGTGAATTTGCCCTGAGCCTTATTGATAGCACATGATGCCATCGCTTCGCCTGTGACTGAGTTGGCTATCAGCACACCTGCTTTGTGGCCCATACCTGCAATGACTTCCATCAAGCGGACTATCTCGAGCCCATTCGTGAAGTCATGGTCAGTCACGAAGATCGGCACATCAGTGACATCAGCTTCCTGCCTGGCTGTGTTGGTGATGAATACTGGAAGCTGGATGCCTCCACGAAGCTCAATGCCTTCAGCGATTCGACTGGTAGTCTCTTCACCTTCACCATCTTCGATCGTCACGACACCATTTGAGCCGACCTTGTGGACAGCCTCAGCGACTAGCTTGCCGACTTCAGGATCTCCACATGATATTGTGGCCACATTGATCAGAGCTTCGAGATCTTTGGTCTCCACGATCTCATCCTTCAATGCTTCGACTACAGCTTCTGCTGCCTTCTCGACACCACGCCTGAGCAATACTGGATCAGCATCATTGTTGATCTGCTGCAGTACATGAGTGGTCATTGCTTGGAGCAGGAGAGTGACTGTAGTAGTACCATCGCCAGCGACATCATTTGTCTTGTTGGCTGCAGCCTTCACAGTCTCGACACCGATCTCCTGGAATGGCTTGTCTTTTGGAGCATGCAATTCCCGAGCTATGGTGACACCATCATTTGTATTGAGCGGTGGTCGGTATGGATCAGTCTTGAGCACAACATTTCGGCCTCGTGGTCCGAGCGTAGTCTTGACCACATTGGCTACTAGATCGATGCCTGCCTTCACTTCCGATCGGGCATCCGATCCAGTCTTGATTTTTGTACTCATGATTTGTCCTCCGTTACCTTTGCTATGATGTCTGATTCGGTGATGGAGGTCAGGAGCTCACCCTCAAAATAGAGAGCGGTATATTCGCCTGGACTTAAAAGCACCAGCTCTTCGGCTTTGTATTCCGATTCTGCTGGAGCATGGATGATGCGGTAGATAGCACCATTGCGGTCGCTAGATCCACCTGTTTCAAATTCTGATTGCTTCTCGGACTCGACCTTTTTGGTCAATATATTAGAGTCCACCATTTGTATTTGATACATCGATTGCACCTCCTTCGTATCAATTTCGATTGTAGCACAAGCACTTTTGTGATTGCAACAACAAACATTATTGAATTAGTTATTGTGTAGTAATTAGCATACTATAAGCATTCCTATATAGCACCCCTCCCCTTCTCCCCTACTGATCGCCATGAAAAAACATTAACACCTTGACAGCCTGTCAAAAAAATTGAGCGATAGGGCAGGGGAGTGGTCTCCACCCCTGTTAAGTGTTGTAAATAATATATGCCCTGTTTTGTCAATTTTAGCCAGCAGGGGAGTGGTCTGCAGGTACTATTGCCACCTCTGTTCGGGGATTCTCCCTATCGAGTAGCACCCTTGATCCGTCATGGCCGATGATGATATTGAAGTTGTCATCCTTCAGTATCTCCATCTTCACCAGCGTGTCCTGGATTCCCTCGTATAGAGCAGATAGATCTACCACCCTCAGTGTCTGCATAAAAAATTTGCACACAAGGAGCACTGGATAATCTATCGGCTCAGCAGGTCTCTTCTGCAGGGCAAGCTCATCCATCGCATTATTGAGCCAGCCTCGATACTGTGGCGAGTAGACCACGATGGATCTACCATTCCGCCACACCACCTTCTGAGTATTCTTCTTCACAATCGGATTGCCTGTGACTGTATAGCTCAGCATTCAGCCAGGCCCACGATCCACCACCATGCAGCGATCAGGAAGATCTCACCAGCTATTGTCAGACTCATCTGCAGAGTCTCTCCGAATAGCATGAAGATCAGTATCAGCCAGCAGCCATAGACTATAGCCAGTGATATTGCGAGAAGTATCACTATCCAGGCCAGGCATTTGAGTATTGTTTTCATTTTATTTTGCACCCTCCTGGTGGACTGCTTATGCAGCCACCTCTTCTTTTATTGAGTGTAGTTTGAAGTAGACATCCTTGCAAGCTCGGACATCTGCCATCGCATCATGAGCACCCTCGAAGTCATATCCCATGAAGTGAATGTGAGCTTCCTGCAGGCGTGGATTTTTGTATTGCTGAGTGATCCCTTTGTCTTTGAAGAAGCTCGCCTGAGCAGCACTCAATGGCAGCTTCAGCAGGTCTCGACTATTCAGCATCGTGCAGAATACCTGTGCTTTTTGGATCACATCCTGCCACTCAGAGACTCGACTCTGCTCGGACTCAAGAGCCCTCTGCTTGTAGTAGTCGGTCTCGATCTGCAGGAGGTCCATATCATACTCAGCATTGTGAGCCACCAGGACATCAGCATTCTTGGCCAGGTCGAAGAATACCGACAGACCATACAGGCGATCTACGCCAGCGGACCTGATCTTCTCGATCGAGAAGCCATGCACATTTGCTGCCTCAATAGGCACTGTCTCGAAGCCTTCAGGATGCAGCAAGATATTGAGCTCGCTGATCGTGTTGCCTTCATTGTCAGTCAGTAGAGCACCGATCTGGACCACTCGTGGAATGAATCCACCCTTGCGGATTCCAGTAGTCTCAGTGTCAAAAAATAGTATCATATGATTCCCTCGTATATGTTTTGTGATCTTGGAGGGTAGTGGCCCGAAGGCCACACCCACATTGTAACTCGTGTGAGAGCTTGCTCTCTATTCTTCTTCTGCTTCAGCGATGAGCTCGAGCACTAGGTCTCCGAGCTTGGCTTTGGCTGAATGAATGCCAGCGTATTCGCTGCTGACAGTCTTCCATCGGCCATTGCCTTGTCGCTGCTGCACAAAAAATTCTGTGTATCCCCAGTCATGTTCCTTCCGCTGAATGCGGAATACAGGGATTGTGATCTCAGTCAATTTTGCCATGTGTTTGCACCTCCATTTTTTTATACCCTCCGCCTGTTCGACCTGCAGGCTGCATCAAATTCTCTCCAGTAGTTGTAAGTGCTCGAATGGAATGATCACTAGCATTGTGCCTTTGATCATCTGCTTCTCGAAGTCGAGCTCTCTGAGAAGATTGCCATCAAAATAATAGTGGTCTGGTATCGACTGCTCACCATCGGATTTGCGGACATAGGTGAATACAATCTCATTGTGGTATGTGATCCGCTTGGCATCGAGGCCCACCATCTTCTTGCCACCATTCCATATCGGAGCTCGGATCTTGAAGAGGTTGCAGACAGTATTCCTGCTGAGCTGTTTGACATCACTCATGACTGCCTCTTCCTGAGCGGTGGTAGTTTGCGAGCAGGCACATCAGGATCATTGAGTGGAGTCAGTCCACCATCGGGCCGAATGAGCAGCGGAGGATAATCCTCGAGTTTGCCACTATGCTTCATCCAGGCTGATCGCTGACCTGCAGCTTTTGCACCTTCACGATTCCGCTTGAAGTTTGTCGGACTGAGCTGGCCACCCTTGCGACCTGCAGCCACCTTCTTCGGGTCTTTTGCTTTAGCCTTCATCAGACAGCTCCTCCTTCGTGACTATGCCTTGATACTTCAGAGCATCACAGCCACAGTGCTCACACACCTTCTTGACCTTCTTGGTCGGATCATTATTCTTGTAGTAGCCTGAGCCGACATGTGCTTCATTAGCAGATACGAATCGGCAATTCTTGCGGACCGATGTGACCTGGATCAGCTTGCAATTCAGGCAGCGTGTCTCAAGCTCATATGTTAGTGTCGGCATCCTGATCTCCCTCCGCTGCACAGAAGAGGCAGTCAGCTCCTTCTGTATACTTTGAAGCTCCACACTTCGGACACTTGAATATCTCTCGGACCTTCGAGGCAGTCTCAATTTCCTCTGCAGTCATCAGCACGATCTCTACCTGAGCAAACTTATTCGCCAGGGCCAGTATCGCTCGGCCGAGCCAGGCATCTATGAATCGCTCCATGAAGTGATTCGTGGTCACGCCCTTGATCTCGATAGTGTATCTTCGATTGAATACTTTATTGCGAGCCATTAGAAGACCCTCCTGACTAGTTTTATACCTTCGACATTGATCAGATTCAGGAATGCCTGGAGCTCGGTGATCAGACCTTCTTCAGCATAGGCATCATAGTAGACAGTCTTGCCATCCACCGAGCACTTGAGCTCTGGATACTTCTCCTTGAGGATCTGCTCCAGTGACTTCTTATCGACTATCTTGGTGGCAGTGTGGACCGAATTCATGTGCTTGCTCAGGCCAGCTAGGGTAGAGCATTGCTTGCCACATTCAGGACACTTCGAGCCATCAAGATCTTTGACAATCACAGGACTCATACCATCTTCTCCTGCTCGCCAGCATCAGTCCGATGCTCGGCATCGATCTCTTCTTCTCCGATCGTGACTGCAGTTGCTCGATCCATTAGAGCTCGCCACTTCTCATCGGTCTTGATTGAATTGCGAGTGATCACTCCAGTGACTTCCTTCAGCCATCGCATTCGGTATGAAGCCTTCAATGGAAGCTGCTCATACATGGTCCATGCGGTGTCTTTGAATTCATCATCTACTGTAGCGAGAGGCTCGACTTCTTCTTCAGGCTCAGGATTGGCAGCCTCGATCTCTTCCTGAGATGGCTCATTCGGATCGGTGATATCTGGATGATCCTCAGTGCCTTCATTGTTTATGTCCACCACAGGCTCAGAGTCTGCAGGTGGAGTCTGATCGATATCTGCATCCACTGCTTCAGTCTCCTTCTTTGATGTTGCTGCAGGCTTTGCTGGAGCATTAGTGATATTGCCTTCAGTGTCCATGTCGATCACTTCGCCTGAAGCATTTATTTGTGCATTGAGTTCGTCTGGTGTGTAGACCAGCATGCCACTGAATACATCAGGACAATACGATCGGACACCATTGCTGACACAGCGAGCGAAGAGCATGGCCTTCGGATACTGCTTCCAGTTGTTTTTGCAGTTGCACTGATTCTCCTTCTGCCACGATCCGCCACCCTTTTTGTACATGGTGATGGTCCGAAGATTGTGCTCGATCGGAGCATTCGGACATTCGGGATCGAACATGCCAGCCATCTTTGCTTCATCGATATCGAAGGTCTCAGTACCGACCTTCACTCGCTTGCCATTGCGGAGCTCGAAGAAGTCGATCTCACAGCCTGAGAGATCCTTCTTCTTGACTTCATAATCGTATCGGCCAGAGCTCTTGACCATGCCAGCCATCGTATTTGCTGACAGTGTGGCATTGCCCTCGATCACATGGACCGCTCGCATTGAAGCGAATGGAGCAAGGCCGAGCTCCTGGCCAGCCATTATTTTTGTTATGCCCTTTGAGATCTTGTCCATGTCCTGACCGAACATGCCAGATGCCACGAATGCTTTGCTGATCTGCTCGATCTCCGAGTAGCTCAGTTGCTTCCTGATTGCGAGCTGCGACTCTCCAGCCGAGCTCTTTGGTTTATTATCTCCCATAGAGTTTGCACCTCCTTCGTACATTAGCATTATACATTGTGCTTCGTTAGCCAGTCAATACCTTTTTTATGAGTTGTGGATATCCCACATATAATAGATGTAGAGACCCCTGTAGTTGCACCTCCAGGGGTCTCGCTTTGTTACTTGAGCAGATGCACGAAGAATCGGCCAGGCGATCCTCTGTGATACTTCCGAGCTTTGTATGCCTGCTCCAGGAATCGACCCTTGCCGAGCTCATACAATTTCTTGTAGAAGAATGGCTTGAATTTCTGATCATCGATCAGGTCCTGACAGTCAGCAATAATTGCATCAGCCTCTTTTGCATTCGGTTTATCTTTGACTATAGCTATAGAAGTTCTCTGTGAATTATTCTCTATAGCTATAGTCTTGATGCGGTCGCTCATGAGAGAGCCGACACTAGATGTAGTACCCATAAAATTTGACACCTCCATAGATTCCCCTGTATACTGGAGGTTGAATCCACCTTGCATTTGCAAAACGAATAGAGCCTCTGTTGTCCGACAGGGGTTTTATTATTTGCGGA
Organism: Candidatus Babeliales bacterium; assembly: GCA_041660205.1. Taxonomy (NCBI): domain Bacteria; class Candidatus Babeliae; order Candidatus Babeliales; species Candidatus Babeliales bacterium. The sequence continues at coordinate 23,597 of JBAZWT010000011.1, read as the reverse complement.
AGTCTCGAGCCCTCCGATTGAATCCTCCTCACATTCAAAATTCTCTGTGTGTTTTTGAATGATCGGTCATTCCATAATACACCCTCATTTGCTTCGTGTGCAAGTCGCTTATCTTTTGCCTGTGTACAATACCTGTGGATTGTGTGGACAAGTGATATCGCTACCTCTGAGCAGGCCGAGATGGACTTGACTCTGGCAACCATAGCCATGATAAAATAGACAGTGGCATTTAATCGGTGGTAGATAAAATTGCGTAGAAAATTCAAATTGCTGATCGTAGCGACATCAGCTCTCATCATCAGCTTTGGCTGCATCGCTGCAGTCGATAACTATAGACAAGTGCAACACACACAGGCTCAGATCAAGCATCTGGAGTCTGAGCGACAGCAGCTTCATCAGAAGACTGAGGAGCTGCAGAAGAGCAACACACAGACAGAGAAGCAGCTCGAGGATCAGAAGAAGCTGGAGGACCAGCTTCGGAATGAGATCAAGAATCTGCAGGCAATGAAGGCAGAGAAGGCGAGACTGGCTGCACTAGCATCCAGCCCGAAGGCATTTGCCGAAGAGCCTGTCAGAGCCAGCGGATCTTGTGCTGATTGGATGGCAGCAGCAGGCATACCCGATATGTACTCCACACACAAGCTCATAATCAATGAGAGCGGTTGTAGTCCGAATGCAGTGAATCCAGACTCGGGAGCGTGTGGCATCCCTCAAGCCCTCCCATGCAGCAAGATAGCTCATTGTGGAGTCGAGCCAGTTTGTCAGCTCAGGTGGATGGATAGCTATGTCAAGGGCCGATATGGATCTTGGGATGGAGCACTGGCTGCCTGGAATTCCAGAAGCCCTCACTGGTACTAGAATATAAAATACCTCACAGACATGTGAGGGCAGGGGAGCGATAATAGAGGTGGAGAGTTGCACCTCAATTCTTCTTATCTTCCATCGATGGAGAGCCAGCAATAAGTCTGGCTCTCTTCTATTTGGCGATGATTTGCTTCAGTTTGTATACGATGAATTGATTGCGATTCCGTAGCTGGCCACCTTCCCATATAGGAAGGAATTCGCCAGGCTTGTATGTATAGAATCGATCTTCAAATTTTTGTTTTATGTATTGCATAACACTACTATAGTATCACACAGAGCGAGCTTTGTCAATACCCTGCACAGCCAGGTATCCATAATCGATCGCCACATCTAGCAGGTGATCAATGGCAGTCTGCTGGATCTCGACCTCGATCGGATCTTCTGCAGCAAGCCAGTCTTCTCGAGCAGCCTCAAGAGCCTCCAGCACATGCTGCCTTCGCTCTTCGAATTGTGGACCATCTTCCATACTCATCTATTTATATTATGCCCTGAAAAGCGACAAGCCATAGCTCGGTGGTATTCGGCAGCTATGGCTTTATCTATTTGAATAATACTCGATGATTGATAATCTTGGCAAGAAAATAGCGGAGCTCAGGTGGCAATCATATGCTCACCTCCCTTGCTCCGCCTCACAGCACCATAGTACCAGACTAGGCTGGCTTTGTGAATGCTTGCTTCAGTGTGACCAGCACGATATTGATGATCGGTGTCAGCGGACCGAATAGGTCTGGCTGATCGGTGATCACTGTGATCAGATATGAGATCACTGCCGACAGGCCGATGTACAGTGCAGCCTTGCCGATCTTGGCTGCCTGGTCCTTATCGATTTTTGATAGTTGCATTGCTGCCTCCTTATTTATTGATCTTGAATCCACTGAAGATTCCACTCAGGAAGTCCACGATCGCTTTGACGATCTTCTCTAGTGCAGACAGTCGATCTTCCACACTCGGATTTGCAGGTGTGCCTGGAGGAGTACTGTCTGCGGACAAGCTCAGATCATTGGCCAGGATACCTCGGCCGATCCCCTTGCTGAAGCTGTACTCAGTCAGGTAGTAGGTCTTGCCAGCTACGATCGTATGAGCAGACACATCAGCGATGACCGCTCCAGCTTGGAAGCGGATCTCCTGGCTCTTACTGTCAAGTGCTGGCCGACCATTCTCGAGGTCGATCAGTAGTGTCTCTCGGATCACATACATTGGTCGATTCGGCTCATCGATCAGACTGTCCTTCCACTCAGGTGTGGTCGGTTGTGGAGCTGGCTGCTGTGGTGGCACATATGGAGTCTGAGCCACTTCAGATAAGCGGATACCATTCGGGGTATTCGTACCAGTAGAGCTGACTGTGATCAGGTACTTCACACCTCCGACAGTTGTCTGAGATCCGATATCGAAGCTCGTATTGCGAGGGAATACTCGGCTGTCGGCATACTGATTCGGATCATTGAGATTGATCAAGCGAAGACCATCGATCTGAGCATAGACCTTGCCACTCAGCGGAGTACGATTCTTCAGCCATTCAGGTTGTGCTGCAGGCTTGTTAGCTTCAGCAATGATCTGAGAAGCACGATTCCAGATCGCCTCGACATCGAGACCACCAGGGCAGGCTGTGCTCTTCAGTGATACATCACGATGTCGGACATATCGAGTGATCCCATAATTGTCACGAAGCCATGCACAGAGCTGAGCTGCTCGCTCATACATCTCTGCAGAGTATGGACCATTCCCATTCTGGCCACCCTCATGCTCGACAGTGATCGCTCGGATGTTGTGATCCCAGTTGCCATCACACCAGGCTGTATCTTGGATCGCCACACACTGATCGATAATATCTCCACCGACAACGAAGTGAGAGCTCGCTCCACGAGTCGGGTTATTGAATACGATCACAGCACTCTCTCGAGTACCGACTACATGGTGGAATGTCTGGTCGCCATTGAGCCCTCCGCCTGGCCGACCGACAGTGAAGTTGTTGGGGTGTGCTCCCCTCCATCTTATATTTGGTTGTGCTACTTTACCCATACTGCACCTCCCTCTATTTATAATTATATGCCGAATCAGGCGATCACTATTCCTGGACAGTCGCTGTGCGAGGCTTCAGAGGAGGCAGGTGATCCATCTTCAGATGCTGTGCCATCAGATATTGCAGCTCGACCACGAAGGCCATATTGTCAGATAGCTCTTTGATCGGAAGCTGCTTCCAGGTCCGAAGCTCCCCCTGCAATTCACCGATCATTTTGACCGACTCTGTGTGGAGACTCCGCATCTCCTTCATGTCTTCGGTCAGAGTATTGATCTTGAGCTCTTGCGACTCCACGATCTCTTTGTACGATTTGATAGTCTTCTCATAATTATCGGTAGTGGTCTTCGCCAGCTTGTTCTTTGCATTGGCATAGAAGACTCCCACGATTCCCGACACAGCAAGTATGATGCTCAGTGCGATTGCTGCTATCTGCCAGATCTCCATGTATAGATGCCCTCCACTTGAATGATTTGAAGAGAGGATAGTCTCCCTCCCACTATTCTCATTGTGACATATTCAGGCGATCCTGATAGTCTCTGTCTCCTTGATCTCTTGATCTTCGGGAGGGATGTGGTTGCCACAGATCTGACAGAGGAATACTCCTCCACCGACCAGACCACAGTAGAAGCAGCAGCGACACTTCCTGCAGGTGGCTCGGTATTTATCCTGTGGAGCACGACATCGAGGGCATACCATAGTCGAGCAAATTTTTGACTCAGTGTCTTGTGGCACTGTCGGAGTCGGATCTGGAGCACGATCAAAAAACTTCCGCCTGCTCTTTGATCCGAGCTGCGGTACGATTACCGAATTCCGATGGTAGTGAAGAGGCCGTCTATCTTCCATAAGTCTATTGTACCTGGTGATGTTACGAAGTCTATTGTATCAGGGAGCATGATCTCGACCGCTGTGTATCCTGTCTCGATCGGATTGTCATCGAATCCGCTCTCGGAGTACTGCACATTGTCATGCTTCAGAAGGTGTGTCATATCGATGGAGATGTCGATCTTGCGATTAGCATCGGCCGACACATTCAATGTCTGCCTCCGCTGATAGTTTGCATTGGCTGTGGCAGGGAATGGCCGAAGCTCATCCACGATCCCGATCGACACAATCTTCCGAGAAGCTGCAGGGATCGCATTGTCGAAGGTCATTGCGAAGTGGCAGTACAGTCGCTCGATGGTGAGAGCATCCTTTGGAGGCAGCATGTACATGAAGAAGCGGTAGCCACAGGAGCTCTGATTGATAGCAGCCACTGTCTTCAGCGTGTATGGATATGGCTGGAGTTTATTGCCCTGGCCCATGTTAGTGCCTCACCTGATAATTATGTTGGACCACTCGGAGATACTGGACATCATCGAGGTATACCTGATCAGAGACATAGGCCGAGCTAGTCCAGTGGATATGCACATAGAGAGTGCCTGACCAGTCGGAGTCGGTCGGCTGCGGTAGCTTTGATCGGCCGATCTCGATATCGAATGGTGGAGCTTCTGTAGTCTGCACTAGATTCTGAGCTACTACCTCTGCATCGGTCAGCACACCATCATTACTGAAGCCTAGATACCAGCTCTTCTCAGTACCGAGCACATAACTCGAGGTACACCCGAAGCCATCTGGACCAGCATCAGGATAGAGTACGATGCCGAAGAATTCTGGATTGCGAAGCAGGATCGAGTCTTGCCTCACGATGAATGGATTCAGATCGATGCCGAAGCGGACTTGTGTCTTGCCTTGTGGCTGAGCACAGTTGCCAGCTCCTCCACCTCCACAGTATCTGAAGATGCTCCAGTCCTTCTTGAGCAAGCTCTTCGGGTATCCGACCTGCTGTGTATCTTGAGCACCCATTATGCCAGACCCATCTGCATTGTGCAGTCCACTTCAAACTTCGTGAAGGAATATCCAGAGCCGACTGTCGGAGCGGTGTCGAATGACAAGACCACTACGAATGCATCATCTCTGAAGCGACTATCGCCACGATGATACATACCTGGTTCGAGATTCAGTCTCTGGAGCGTGAATGTGCTGGCTGCAGGGATTGAATATGGAGTGCTTCTGCCAGTCAGCTTCTGATGCATGATGGCCAGCTCATCAGTACTGTATGTACTCTGAGCTGTATATTGGCTACTGAAGTAGCCGATCCCGATCCTGAGCTGTCTTGCTGTGTCTGCAGTGGCCAGCTTAAATTTGATATTCAGGTTGGCTTCTATGATGTCACCATACTGAGGCTGCAGCACTCGGATTGTATTGATCAATCCTGGTGTGCCATAAGTCGGCTGGAAGGTGGCGAGATCTGATCCAGAGCCTGTGCCATCAGTGCCACTCAGGATAGCCTGATCGCTTGTGCTTGTTCGGTTATATCCCCAGACATTTGCATAGTAGGGTATTGCCCTGTCTCGAAGTGCCAGATCTTGACTCCCCATGATGCACCTCCATACTATGCTGTCCTTACAAATTCGAGAGCATTGATTGTGCCATAGTAGCCAGCAGAGCTTGCATTCTTTGTGGCCATTTTGACATTGACTGTGATCAGCTTATTTGTGGCGATCACAAGTGAAGTCGAGACTGTCAGGACTGAGTTAGCTTGACGAGTGGCAGCATAAGAATCATTAGTACCTATAGACACAGCATCGACAGAAGTGGTATAGATACCCCTGTTCACATCCTTGTCTACATGCATATATACACTATATGTACCTGCAGCCATTGCAGCCTTGTATTGGATCTCCTCATTCTGAGCACCTGCAGACTGAGCAGCATTCCATCCTGCTTGGCCTGTGCTAGTGTTAGATCCGATCCTTGTCCATGTACCTGCGATTGTGGAGCTGAATGATCCACCCGAGATATATTTGAACCAGTCGAAGTCGGAGATTTTTGGCAGTGTCACATTAGCTGCAGCAATGTGAGCAGTCAGGATCGCATTGTTTGCGATGCCTGTGCCATCGTTGAAGGCTGCATCATTGGCCCACAGCTTATTCCACTTTGCTGTGGTTGGTTGCTCATCTGCTACAAATGTGTCTGCTGAATATGCCATACTATACCCTCTCTACTTGGAATGATTCAAAATGTTTAATGTTGCCGACCTTTTTGAAGTCAGGCTTGTGCTTGCGATCAGCTCGGAGTCGCTCTCGGATTTGGTGTCGCTCGAATGGAGAGAGTGTAGTCTGCAGACCACCTACAGGCACTATGCCACGCTCGACTGCTGCGATACGAGTATCATTGCCACATTCAATTTGTTCGGCCACTGGAGGCATTGCTGGAGGATTATATGCAGGTGGCAAATGCTCGGGCTCTGGCTGCCCTGTCTTCTTCATTGATGCAACTGTCTTCTTAAAGTCCTTCTCATAAGCAGCGACATCCTTCGGATACTGAGCTTCGTATGCTGCGACTGCAGCTTGGTGATCAGCGACAGCGATCGGGTATGCAGGATTAGGCACAAGAGCACCACACTGATATCCCACCATTCGCTCGCCAGTCGGAGCTTCATCTAGTCGTACACGATGGCTGAGTAGATTATCCCCGATCGGGATGATGTATTTGCCAAGCTCATTCGGAGCAAGGCCCATGCTCTCACCTCCGCTACATTCGAATGCTAGGAATGATCCACACTTGCCACAGGATACTACTTCCACAACAGCGAATTGCTGTTTGTAAAATTGCAGCATCTCTTCGACATCGCTTGCATTAGTCTGGCTGGATAGAATCATCGCATCTCCTCTGTTGTTATTATAGCTTGAATCTTATGGAGCAATAGAGTCAGTGCCACCGATCCTGCTGACATTGATCGTGAAGTATCTCTTGATGGCTCGCTCCTCTACCTCGAGAGCCTGATCATATTTGCCATTGCGACCGATCACATTGGTGATCCCTGTGATATAGACAGTCTTGGTCTCATTGGTGTCATTGATCTGCAGCAGTCCTGGATCTCCGATCTGCAGAGCAGGATCTGATTGCCTGGCCACAGGGCAGATATACCGCTTGCCAGGAGACTTGTATTCCTTGACCAGTGTGTATGCCAGGGATCTCGCTGTGCTCTTGTCCTGGATCAGATCATTCTCGATAGTGATCGGCTCTCCGTTGTTCGAAGGGTTTCGGCCGAAGGCATCGATCGATGTCGGATCTTGGTATCGCTCCTCGATCACCTGAGTGACCTTCGCTGGAGTGGCATAGATCACGAGCTGATTCAGATAGATGGTACTGGTGAAGGTGTTGCGGAAGACCAGCTTGTATGTAGTACCGAAGCTATAGGCCGAGAGCACAGACACATAGCTGCTGCGAGCATCACCTGATCCATCGCTCTGATCATTGCTGGCATAGTAGCTCTGCGATCCTGAAGCGGTCGTGATGAAGCGAGGGATGCTGACAGAGGTGGTCGGAAGCGGACCGAAGTCATCAGCGAAGTCCACGAAGTATTCAGTGTCCAGCCCTGCAGGGAGCTCGATATTGCTTGTGGCTTCCCATATCTTTTGCTGAGCTTGGACCGCTCGAGGCTTTGCCTTCACGATCACATCATTGATGATCGGAGTATTCTGCCACTGCAGATCTGAGAGCTTTGAATAATTGAGCTGGAATTTTGCCACGCCTGAGAAGGTCGTGAAGTGCTGCCGATTCCAGAAGCGGATTATCCCATTCTCATCCACAAACATGAGAGCTTGCTCAGCCTCTGTGCCATCCTTGAAGATGTCTCCCCACTTGCGATCGTATGTGGCTAGGTATCCGATGTTCTGCTGCAGGCTTTTATCGATGATGAATTGCGATGCACTGAAGCCCATCTCGTACATGCCCGAGGCGATGACATTGTGGAGTGGAGCATTCTGGAATGCACCCGAGATTGTGGACCTGTAGCCATTGATATAGTTGAACGCATCGAAGGCATGCATCTGGACCACTCGCTTATTGAGTGTGGCTTTTGGCTGCGATGTGTAGCCAGTGAAGAGCTTGAGATATTCATCCTCGATTCCGATGCTGATCTTGATCGGCCGATTCGGAAGACCAGTACCAGAGCCGACTGTGGTATCGAATCCAGGCAGGAATTTCTTGCTCGTGTTGTCGAGCTCCACATCAGCTTGAGCCATGATGATTCCATATGGATACTGGCCGATGTTCTTCTGGACTGAGATCGATGTCACAAATGGAGTCGCATCATCATAGCGGAATTTGTCGAAGAAGGTCACGAAGTCTCCACCACTCTTCAGGATATCTGGACCACCGATCCTTGACTGATTGATCGTGAAGTACCGAATGCCTGAAGCAGCCTGTCGCATCCAAGCCACAAGCACCCCATACCCGAGGTGGCGAGCTCCGATAGAGATCTTGTCTCCCCATCCGCTCGATACTGTCTGCATTAGAATTGCCTTATCTTGACTTTGTATGTCGTGAAGAGTGAATCTCCAGGAGCATAGTCATCGCTCTCATCAGGGTATGGCAGACCAGAGAAGCTGAGCACCCCATATTTAGAGCTCGGATTATAATAATTGACACCAGAGCCAGGCAGGAAGTAGGCATCGAGCTGGCCGAATTCAGTGATCGAGATATTCTCGAAGATCATCTCCACATTGAATTTGAAGCCGAGCGGATTGCTTGGAGTCCTGATTCGATTCCTCTGCACCGCTCCATCGATTGCGAAGTTGTCTGTCTGGATATACTCACGCCACTCTCTGAGCTTTGATGGCTGGCGAGGTAGTGTGCCTGAATTGACTGTGATAGGTAGTACTGGCATTATTGTGACCTCGCTCCGATTGTTTGTAGTTTGATTCCATTGCTCTGTGCGATCCTTTGGAATTCGACCCACATTCGCTCAGCCAGCTCTCGGTACTCAGTAGGCATGCCAGCAAACATTCCGACCTGGAATGTTGGATTGAATTCGATCACTGTGCTCGGACCACCGCTGAGGCCACCACCAGTATTGATACGCTCATCATTGCTGAATAGCTTCGGCCGACCAGACATCTGATCCACCTCGCTCTGAGGCAGCACATACTCTCCCTTGTGGACAATACCAGCGATCTCATTGACACCACCTCTACCAGTGAAGCCACCCTCTGCGAAGCCAGGGATCACATCTCGGACCTTGCCGAGCGGACCAGGGATATCCCAGTCACCGAGCTTGTCTCGAAGAAGCTGGCCGATATTGCCGACAGCTCCGACAATCTTGCCAGGGATTCCAGTGATGAAGTCGAATGCTTTTGAGAATGGTGTGGTGATCGCATTGTAGACACCAGCTAGAGCTCCACCGATTTGACCAGCGATATTGCCGACAGCTCCGATGAAGTTCTTCAGCCAGCCGATCGCATTGCTGACCCAGTTGATTATGTTTGAGATCCAGCCGATCGCCAGTCTCAGTCCTTCCACGAAGATCATGATCTGAGCGAAGACCACTGCACCGAGTATGATGCCGAGAGTCTTCAGCACAGGAATCAGGATCGGAGAGATCTGATCCCATAGCTGCTTCAGTGCTGGCAGTAGTCGCTCCTGGAATACCTTCCACACTTCCATCAGGGCAGGCTGCAGATAAGTACTCCAGAGATCTGACATCACCTGGATGGCAGGCTGCAGCTTCTTCATGACTTGATCCAGTCCTCCGAAGTGGTCGATCAATAACTTGACACCGAAGCCGAGTGCTGCACCTGCAGCAATGAATGGCAAGAGCGGAGCAAGAGCGGTCCAGATAGACACACCGAGAGCCACGAATGCAGGGATCAGGCCACCGATAATAGCACCAGCAATAACTGGAAGCCAGGGAGCGATTGATTCCATTGTCTCTTTGAGTGCCTTCATGACACCTTCAGGACCACCCATAGATTCGAACCATCCATTGAATGCTCCGATCAGCGGACCGACTAGGTTGCTTGTGAATTCACCAGCCAGCTCCATGAAGTCACCGAATGTATTCTTGAATGCAGTGAGCTGACCTTGTGGAGTTTTGCGGAGTGCCTCATTCACCTTGCCATAATTCTGTGCCAGGACCTCATTCAATATGTTGGCCCTCTGAGTCTCATCACCATTCTTGAGCTGCTCCTTCTGAGTCTCAGATAGTGTGACACCATAGCGAGACAGAGCACCGATGTTGCCTGTCATCACCTTACCGACTAGGTTATTGATCGTGACCATATCTTCAGCAGTGGCATTGTGGCCCTTGAGCTGTGCCACCATGTCAGCGATCTTCGGTGTGAGCTTCTCGATAGTAGATCCCTGCAGGTTGAATGTTGCAAGCTGAGATTGTCCAGCAATAATTGCATCATCCTCGATGACACCGATCTTCTGCAGTTGTGCAGCCTGATTCTGAAGAGACTTCACATGCTCTTCAGTAGCACCCTTCACATTCAGCAGGTTGGTCCTGAGCTTCTGACTAGCTTCGACAGATGCATTGTATGCCTCCATCGACTTTGCACCGAATACAGCAGCACCGATGCCAGCAGCAGTCAGTCCACCGAGCAGAGCGAATGAAGATCCCTCTGCCTTCTTGAATGCAGCACCGAGCCCCGAGCCTGACTTCTCCGCTTTGCCGAGAGCCTTCTCGAGACCACTGGTGTCTCCATTGATTCGGACCATTAGATCTCTTGTGTTAGCCATTGGGTTTCATCTCCGCTTCGAGCTTCTGTTGCTCCATGTTTTTGAAGCTCCCCTCTATCCTTATTATACTCAAGAATTCGAGTATCCTCTCTGAAGGCTGATCATCAAGCTCAGCAATGGTCCACCCGAATTGCTTACAGAGTAGATAGTCGAGGTATGGTCTCGGCACTGGCCGATCAGATTCCTCAGAGCTGAAGTAGGATATCAGCTCTTGGCTGAGTTTTTTTTTGAGCTCTTGGCAGTGGCCTCATCTGCTCCTGCTTCTTTGATCAGGTAGAGAGCATCTGCAGGCTCGAGCATGTCCATTGCTTCTTCAGAGACTTCCACGATTTTGCCATCAGCTCCATCGAGATTCCAGTCCTTCACGATCATCATCAGCATCTTGTCGGCCGACAGGACCATATCCACTTCACCATCTTCCTTCAGAAGCAGTGAGTGCTTGGTCTGACCCCATTTGATACCGAGATAGATCTCGACCCAGTATTCGCTATTGCTTGGCAGTTTGACCTTGCGAGTCTCTCGGCCTTCCTTAAAATATGGCATGTGTTTGCACCTCCCTAGTTATTAGTAGCTTGATCGTGTATTCCTCAAGACAGCATCGACACTGGCTGAGTTGGCATTGTCATATGCACAACGGAGCTTGAATTTCACAGCGTAGAAGTCGGAGAGTCCAGTCTCGAGAGGGAAGTCTTCGTAGTATGTACGATACATTCTCACCTCAAGGCTAGAGCTATATCCGCCACCGATCCCAGGACCATTGACCTTCCAGCTTGCAGCATTCCTGTTGAGAGCATAGAAGTCATCCCTTTGAGTAGTACCTTCGAAGTATAGTGAGGCTTCGACAGTTGCTTCGAATTCGCCATGATTGATAGTGTCAGGCTCTGCAGATCCATGTCGGAATACTGCTGTGGTGTTGTTCTCGAGTGTGAGCTTGAAGTCATGTGGCTTCAGATTGCTTGCAGACCCTGCTGCAGCGACTGTAGTGCCGAATGCGAAGCGAGAGTCAGCGAAGCTGTAGATACCGCCTGAAGCGGTTGTGAGGCTTCCTGAAGTGGTAGTGATTGGGAAGCGACCGAGCAATGATGCCTTCGCTTCTACCAGTGCATCACTCACACTGAATTCCAGAGTCTTCACTGCGACATTAGGATAGTACTGCTTATCCACAGATCCACGAGCTTGAGTGACTGTCATGGTCTTCGGAGTGTTGCTGTTATTGCGGACCATTGTGTGATCATAAACTGAGCCAGCGACATTGGCTGGAGTGTTTGTGCCGAGTGCTGCATACAGGAAGAGCCCTGTGTCATCCATGTCGGCATTGATTGAGATCGATCCTTCAGACCACTTCTTGCCGATCACAGCATCGAAGGTCTTCTCTCGGACACCATAAGCTGCCTCATTAGGAATCGGCTCATGCTTGGCCATGAGAGTATTCTCGGTGAATGGTACTACATCAGTCTGTGGCACAGGTACACCAGGAGTTGCCTCCAGTGCGATTCCAGCCCATCCTTTTCTTCCGATATCTAGTGCCATGATATTTCTCCTCTATTCGTATTATATGTGATATTGCTCTACTGTATAACTACACAGGCTAGGATAATCTCGGCCATGCGAGTATTGACCTGCTCTCCCTGGACATACTGCCACACACTCGGGATCGGTCTGCAGAAGCCTCTGCCCTGCAGAGTTGCACCGAGATAGATGTCATTGTCAAACTTGCTGATCAGGTCATCCACGATGGTCCTCATGATCCGCTCAGAGTCAGACTCGCCTTGCTCCATTCGCTCCTGGTAGACCCTGATTGCGAAGTTGTATGTGCGACCATCTCGATGAGTGTCGGCAAAATATGTCTCGGTGTTATCGAGCGGAGTGATAGTGATGCATGGATAGTCAGTCATCTTGCTCTTGGCATAGTCGAATACAGCAGTCGAGTCTACCTCATTGCTTGATTGGACCACAGCTACAATCGCTGCAGATAATTCATTCCACATATTCTATCTCCTCCCCATTAGTGCTGACATCAGCTTGTCCATGACCTTATCAAATTGCTCACCGATGTAGCTTTGCGAGGCTTCCCATCCAGGCTTGAAGAATGGCTGTGCTCGAGTACCACGCTTCTCGATGGTCTTGATGATCGGCCATAGAGCACTGCCAGGCAGACCCTTCTTCTTGACCCATCGCTCAATAGCATCTGAAGGTGGAGTATGCGGTCCAGTGCCTTCTTCGACATCTCGGCCATATGATTCTTGGACCGAGACTTCACCGACTGGATAGCGGACTTCAGGCAGCACTGATCGCTGCAGTGTACCGAATGCATGAGGAGCTCGAGAGCGGACCTCTTGCTGCACATGTGTGGTCGAGTTTGTCAGGGCAGCAGTCACCAGAGGCTCGGCATTACCACCTGCCTTCTTGATGTCGTGGATCAGATCATTGAGACCGACCACTTCCACATCGACTGCTAGTCCACCACTCATCGCTTATCCTTTGTGAGCACGAGCTCATAGTGATCAGGTAGGATGCCATTGTCATGCACCTCACGACCTCTCACGAAGTATTGCTGGCCTGTGCCTGATACTGTCAGTTGCATACCTTCGACCACACCAGAAGAGCTCGTGAAGGCTGTGTATGTCTTGCCGAAGACACCCTCCACCAGCACTTGAGTCTCGGCCGAAGCAGGCTGGATATTCATGCGGACTGCAGCAGTCGGGATCTGGCCTGTGCCGAGATAGCCTGAATGTGTGACATACCGCTCTTTGTCGATGTCATTGGACTTCTTCTCGAGGCGAGCCACAAATACAATCTTGTCGAGGATAGGAGGCATCAGATCACCTTCCTGGCATAGCCTCCAGAGTCCAGGATATCTTCAGCAGCAGACACGAGAGCACTCTTTGAGCGACCACTTGAGTAGCCGAAGCTCATGCTGACCCTGCCTTGTGTGAAGCTCTGTGCTCCAGTCGGATTGAATTTGCGAGCGACCATATCTCGGACATACAGTGTGGCTGCTTCCTTGAGATCTTCGGGAAGGTTTGCAATGTCAGTAGCATAGCCACCCATGTAGTCAATCTCATAGAAGAGATCTGAAGAGTCGAGATGCAGCAGGCCACGACCCATGCTGATTAGATAATTGCTCGGGTAGATCACATAGGTCTTCGGACTTGGTATGAAGTAGACTCGATTGCCACCATCCTCCAGAGTCAAGCTCTGGCTCATGCCGACACCGACAAGCCGAATAGCAGAGATGTCACCATCCTGCACTGGCCTTCGTCTGAAGCTGATGGTCATGTCACCATTCGGAGAGATCAATGCTCGATCTCGCTCGGCTGTCACATTGACTTTGAAGAATCCCTCGACATCACAGTACTGAGTGATGATCTTGGATGCACGAGATATCATCCCTGATATTGTGGCCTGGCTGAATGAAGACAGGTCGAGATCAGGGGCGTATGCTTCGAGCTCTGCTTGTGTGATAAGATTCTCTGCCATCATGCCCTCTCTGTATTCATTATAGCTCAGAGTACTCCCCTCGATAGATTCAAGGGGAGTCGCTCTAGGCTACAGATTAGGATGTAGCTAGGCCACCGACTTTGTACTGATATGGCTCACCGATCACCTTCAGCACTGTGGTCTCGAAGACACGAGATTGAATACTGTGGTTGCTCGTAGGCACATCATAGATACTGATCGATTCGAGATCTTCCATCTCGATCCAGTTCTCGCCTGCAGCACTGCGGACAGATAGCAGGAAGGCCCATGACAAGGCATAGCGACTGGTCACTACCTTGATCAAGTTACCAGTGTTGCCATCCACGATGTTGCTCAAGTGCTGACCACCTGTAGCTGCACCTTGATTGTCGATGACAATACGCTGGATGCTTCCAGTACCTTCGAGCTGATCAGACAGAGCTCGGTTCTGTCGAGGGTTCAAGACCAGGTGAGACACCAGGTCAGCACCATTCTGGAATAGAGTCTGAGCATAGCTCGAGACACCAGAGGCTGTCAAAAGACCAGCACTTCCTGAGTTGGTGGTGATGAGCTTGCTGAAGCCTGAGTACTCTGTAGCGTACAGAGCAGCGTCACCAGTGAGAGTCATCACTTCCTCACCGAGCAAGACCTCTGTGGTCTTGATAAGCTCTTCACGAGCTCGGACATCTTCCAGGTTGCCACCACGATTCGATGCGATCTGCTTGCGACCGATCTCTACATCACGACCGAGCAGCTTGTATGGATAGCTCACGAATGTGTAGCTCTGGCTAGTTTGGTTTGGCTGACCAGCATCAGCGAATCCTACACTAGATCCAGTACCGCCTGCTTGGTTATCGAGGCGAGAGGTTAGCTTATTGAATGATGCAGCTTCACCCATGCCAGAGACACGAGGCAAGAAGTTGCGGACTGGTGTGGCTGTTGGCACAATAGTCTTGACTACAGGATCAAGATTCTCAGGAGAGTAAATTGATCGAGAGCTTGGACTGAATGTGTAAGTACTAGATGTCACAGCCTTGCGAATTTCATCTTGTACTAGTTGAGCGATTTGGTTCGATTCCATCGAAGTATACCTTATCTTTGCACCTCATTATTGACTGATTGAATTGCGTAACTTATTGCCTGAAGCTGGCTCGGACCGAGGCATGCTTGGCACGACTCTCAGGATCAAGAAGTCGAGAATACTTTCGGAGCTCGAATGCGACCTTGAGTCGCTCATCATGAGTACCGACTGCAGGATCTGCAGCTAGTTCATCAGCTCGCTTGAGCAGCCCATCCATGTGCTTCTGATTCTTGCCTTCTTCCGAGTTAGGATCTGGATCGTTTGGATTCTCCACATCTTCCCCCTTCTTCACTGTATAGGTCTTGCGGACTTTGGATGCAGCAGGCTGCTTCCTCAGACTGGCGATCTCCTCTTTTAGCGGTTCGACTGCTTTCGCAATCCCATCCGCTACTGCAGAAGCTACCATCTTTGCAAGATCACTCTGTTCAGTGGACTTTTGAATTGTGGCTTTGGGAGCGAATTTCTTCTGCTTGCCCTTGCCATCTTTGCCAGACTTGTCATCGGCAGCAGGAGTCTCTGGCTCTTCTTCCTCTGCATCTTCAGGATCATCCGCTGGATCTTCCTCTTCGGAATCATCAGCATCAGCTACTACTTCATTGCCTTCTTCATCGACTTCGACAAGCTCTTCGCCTTCAGCATTGACAAGAGGCTGGACCACAGTCTCTTTCTCGCCAGTTGGCTTGCCATCATCACCGACTACTTCTTGCTCGACTTCTGTGCCAGCCACAGGTACACCTGCTTCAGCAGCACGATCGGCAGTGTCATTCACTGGTCGGCCATTATCTTCAGCAGTGGTCACGACTGCAGCATCTGCATCCCGATCCTCTGCACCTGTTACTGATTTTGCTCGATCTCGTACTTGCTTAGACATAGTGATTAGCTCCTCGCTCTTCTTAATGTTTAGTGCCTTTGCTGCATTGGCGATAGATTCCTCGTAGTCGGGGAAGTTCTCTGGCTCAAGAATTTCTTCAGCAGCAGCAGCTTGGATAGCTTCGAGGGCAGACTTTAGAGCAGACAGATCCTTCTCGCCATCGTATGATTGCCAGAAAATATAATCTGACAAACACATAGCAAGATCGGCAAGCATTGCTCCTTGCCATAGGCTTTTTGCGAGTGTGTCTTGTTTGCCCATACTATCTTCATTGTATACCATGACCGATCCCTTCATAATGTTCTGCGAATCCGAATAGTGGAATTGCTTCTCCCACCATGCGACATGTCGGCCGAGTTGCTTCTCGAAGCTCTCCTCGTGGAATAGCTTGCCACCCTTTGACTTGATGATCTGGAATGTGGCAGAGGCCACAGCAGGATTATCCACAAGGGAAGTCTCACCGAGATCATAATCATCGATCACATTGACCATCTTCTTTTTGCCATCGATCATCATCTGAGTCATCTTGCAATCATTGACTCGGCCTCCGATACTGAAGCCAGCAAGCACACCTTCTTTGACTTTGGTCCAGGCATTCTCGCCATCGGTAGATTCGGAGATCTTCGCTCCGATCCATACACCCTTTGCATCATCATCGAATTCAATATCGATGGCCTTGCCGACAGCAATATCTTGATGCATCTCTCTGATGTTGCCGATCCAGTTGCTGAATGCCTTCTTGCTGGCCTCGTATGTGATGATCTCACCATGAGAATCGAGCTCCTCGACAGTGGCATATCCATATACCATCCGCTGCTCTTCATCGACTTTGGTGATCGGGATCGTGATGTGTAGTGGCTTCTTCATTTGTTGTACCTCTATTTGAATTATAACTGATGGAATCATTGTCGATAATCACAAGCCTCTTGCAGATCTCATGCATGATGGCATGAATGCGAGCATCGGTCCGCTCGAAGAGAGCATCCACTACCGACTCAAGATCCGCCTGCTCCATGTCATGAGCCATCCCACAGGACATCGATGGAGTCGAGATCGATCTCTTCACCTGCATCCTCATAGCACTCACATCCTGGATGTCCAGGAGGGGTATCATCGCCAGACTCGAATGAGTCCTTGACTGGTATCGGACCTTGATCAGCATTGCCCTGGCAGATAGCACAAGTGTTGCCACCTGCTGCCACCCATACCTTTGTCGGCACACCATTCTCCACCAGGAAGGCTTGCTGTGCTGAGCTCATGGCTTGATTGGCTTCAGTGTTGGCGATGCTGAATGCACGAGTATCAGATATCCCTTCGAATTCAGACACGATTGCTTCAGCCACCTCATCGATTGTCATCATGCTGGACCGAGTATCTCGGATCAGATTGATCATGCGATTGCGAGTAGTCTCATCGATGCTGGACTTGTTGAGCAGATAATTTGCCTGGTCCTGCAGAGCATCCAGGTAGTAGCTATTGGTCAGCTCGAATGTCACGAATGGATCTGCAGCCTTCTTCAGCTTGATGCCCTGCCTCTGGTAGAAGCTCTCGACTGAATAGGTGAATGCCTGGATCAATACAGCATAGACATCCTTCTGCTTCACATACTTGGAGATCGACTTCTGATTGTCCTCGACCCATTTGGTGACACGCTTCTCATCCCAGTCTTCATCCATCATCCAGCCTGGCAGCTTCTTGGACATGTCAGTGACTTGATCCAGGATGCCATCGGCCATCGATCGCTCGAAGTCCTTGTAGTCATCGGTCTCTCGGAATGCTTCGAGAGGCTCATTCTTTTTGCTGGCTTTGTTTAGGAATCGATCGACTGCTGCAGTGAGTCGCTGCAGCTTATTCATACCACTCGGCTCAGGCTCTTCCGAAGGTTGGTGACTTCGGCAAGGAATTGCACCTGATAATCTGCCATGTAGTCTTTGAAGATTGCTCGGACCGCCTCAGCATCTGCAGCTTTGCTGAGCTTGGTATTCATCTCATCCACTACATTTTGAGGCAGCACATCAGACTTGAATGCTCTGAGAGCCTTGCCATCCTTCTTGCGATTGACAGCATACTTGCGGAATGCTCGAAGCTCAGTGACTAGCTGGATGTGATTCTGCTCGGCCGACTTCTCCTTCTGCTCTGCAGGCACATCACCATTCTCAGGATCTTTGCGGTCTTCTTCTGGATCTTTTGGATCTGGCTTGTCATCTTCGCCACCACCTGCAGCCAGACTTGTGAGAGCTGCTGCAGCATCTGCTCGAGTCTTCTGTGACTCTGCATCGATGAATGTCGGATTGCCGAGTACGAATGGTTTGTCCACACCGAGAGGCTTCTGACCTTGCTCTTGTCGGACCTCATCCACAGTACGCTGGCCAGAGCGGATCAGGATCTCATTGGTCTCTGCAGTACCACGCTCATCAGTCTGGTCAAGGCCAGTGTATTTGAAGGCGAGATTCTCGAAGCCCATGTCTACCTGGATCACATCGGTGAAGATCTCCTGGAAGAATTCTGCTAGTGGTCGGAGGCCAGTATTGATACCGATGTCTTGCTGTACCTCACCTGTGCTCTTGTTCACAGAGTCAGTGAAGCCGAGCTCCTGTGGCTGGATCTCGAATAGCATGCAGGTCTTCTGCATCAGCCATTCCTGCAGCTCTTTGTATCGCATGTCTTCAGGCTTGACTGCTGGAGTGTAGCCAGTAGCACCCTTGCCAGATGGCACGAATTTCATCTTGCTCATGGCACGAGTATCGCCAGACAATGCTGCATCCCACAGTGCCTGGAATTCTTTGATCTGGTCTGGTGTCCATGCTTCAGGCACACCGAAGAAGCCCTCTGGAATGTTGCCTTCAGTGAGCAGGTGGACATTGTAGATATCAGACTTCAGGGCAGCGGAGACACCGAGCACCAGGCTCTCAAGCGGAGCGAGGCCATATGGTGTGTAGGTCCGAGAATTCATCATCTCGTAGTACATCTCATCGGCTGTGAATTCAGCGACTTGCTTGCCATGAATGATCTGTCGGTATGCTACATCAGGAGGCATAGGAGTAGAGCCCGAGTCATCAAGCTCGAGCACAATGGTGGCTGCATCGACAGGCTCGAGAGAGTAGAGGCTGCCATCGACAGTCGGTCGCTTGTACAGGACCATCGCATCCAGTGTCAAAAGATCATCGACTAGTGTATCGATAAACTCTCGGAAGCGGACACGATATCCACCGATTGATTTGAAGTCCTTCTTGACCTGCTTGATTGTGGCTGAGTTATCAGTCTGATCATCCTTCTCAGCATTGACAATATCCCAGTCGAGAGCATTGAGCTGTCGCTTCCTGCGATTGATTGCTGCTCGGGCCACATCATACTGCACAGAGAATCTGCGGAGTGTTGCGAAGTCGATCCCATTGGTAGAGCCTGGCTTTGTTCGGCCAGTTGGATATGGATTGCTGAATGGCAGTCGGTCACGAAGTACCGCTTGCATGCCTGATGAGCTGGCCTTGCCATCTGCTTTTGCAAGATCTCCGAGATAGTCAGCCAGTGGCTTCAGTACTATTCGGGTGTATGCATCTTTTGCGAATCCCATTCTATTGTGCTCCTCTATTAGCTTCTGCTATGGCTGCTGCTGCAGCCCTCTCAGATTCTACTTTATCGGCATAAAATTGTTTTATCCCACTACTATTATTGTAACTGTCATATGCAAAATTCATAAGAGCTGTGCTATCTGGATGGTCATCATGAGCATCTTCTTGATCGGGATGGTGGACCACCATGTACTCTCCCACATATCGCTTCTCTAGGTCAATGAATTCATCCTCGAATTCTTCCGAGGCAATGGCAGTCTGCTGCTCGACTGTGAGCGGTGTGCCAGGAGCGATCATCTTCACACCATGCTTGATCGGATCTTGCCAGTAGTACATCAGGTTGCCATTGATCTGCTTCTGGTAGAGAGCCTTGTACATGATGTCTTTGGTCATGCGAGAGAATTTCATCCTGAAGATCCTGTAGCCTGTGTGCCTCTCGAATTTGTCTGGCATGAAGTCACCCTGTCCAGTGGAGTCGATCGAGCCAGCACCGATCTTGAAGTAGCTGAGCTCATCCTTGAGGGTATCGAATTGATCCTCGTAGTTTGTGCCACGACCACCAGAGACTGATCTCACGATGGTCAGCTTGCCTTGAATCATTCGGCCGATCTTGAGGATAGTCTGGTCAGTGCTCTTCGCTGTGTCGAGTCCGAAGTAGTGGTCCTGCTCCAGCCATGCACGATAGAGCTCATACTGCTCAGGCTCGAGCTTATGATCTGCAGCCCATTGATCACACTCCAGGAGATCTCTTCGGACTGCTGCTTTGTACCAGGTCCGATATTCCAGGAAGACAGGATCGCCTGCAGGATTCTCGAATGGCTTATCGATGCGACCAGCAATGAGCTGATGAGTGTCGATGTACATGCCACCTGCGAGCTGCCAGACATTGTAGTATGGCTTCTGGATCTCAGGACTCATCAGGCCACGCTGGCCGATCAGGCTCTTCACAGTTCGCTCATAGACTAGGTGGCGAGCATCACCTGTCTTGTCGTACATCCTCCGCCTGTCTGCAGCGATCTCAGGGTATGTCATCACATAGGCTCGGCCCTTCTGGATATCTCGATAGAAGTCACACTTCATTGAGCCAGCAGTACCGACCTTCACGATCACAGCATTGGTCGATGCACCCATCGGCAGGATGTCTTCATTCACGATCTTGTCATCGATGTCTTGAGCCTCTTCGATAATGATGAGGTGGAGAGTCTTGGACTCAGGCTTGCTTGTGGAGGTCACAGGGAATATGTAGCAGCTCGATCCATTGCCGAGCGTGATGGTCTTGGAGTTGCTCTCTTCTTTGGCCTTGCGATTGGCATCATGATCGATGATCATCAGATCCTGCCTGGACTTGGACAGAGCATTCTTCAATCGCTTGAAGTCGGTATTCGCCTGCTCCTTCTGTGGAGCGAAGATGCCGATCTCAATCGGCAAGTCGAAGAGCTTGGTCACGAATAGCATGATCGACTCGACTGTATGGACCAGAGATGTAGTCTTGCCTGATTGCCTGGTGTACTCGAAGTTGAGCATCACTGATTCGAGGGCATCGATGTCCTCTTCAGTGACCTTCCGACCTGTGAGCACCAGAAGATTCTGGACCAGAGGGATCAGGATCATTCGCCAGATCCGCCACTGGTAGCGGTAGAATCTAGTCTTGTGGTACTTCCACAGGTGTCTGGCTGTCAGCACCTGCAGCTTCTGTGCTATCTGCTGTGCTGAGAGCGAGGCTGTCTGTGCTTGGCTCGTCATCGATTATAATCTCCCCATCTGCCATCAGGCCGAATTCTTCTAGCAATGCTTCCACTGGATCTTTTGCTCCTGCAGGTGGCAGGTCCTTGACATTGGTCGGCTCTCGGAGCTCGACCTTCAGGATCTCATAGCACAGCTTCTTGTCCATCATATTCAAGCGATCCCATCTACCGACATCCTTGACAATGTTGGCTATGAGCTGAGCCTTTGCCAGTCGGAGTGTCGGCACATTCTTCCGCTCGAGATGCAGAGCTTCTTCGATCTTGGCCTGTGTGATTTGCTCCTGGAATGCTTCTCGCTTCTTACCCCATCCAGCCACCTTCGTCATGGTGTGGCCAGAGCGGATCTTTTTAGGTGGCCAGCCGAGTACTTCATTGAGCCAGGTCTGCACTTTTGTGTGTGTAGTATTCAGAATGAAGCCACGCTCAAGAGCAGCCCAGTCCGTATATGGCACTATGGCTGTTATGGCATGCTCGGGATTCTTGGAGATGCCATCAGTTGCTGTCTGTGGCTTCCTTGACATCTCTACCCCTTCTTAATTTGTGGCCTGCTGTCACCTTCGAGGAGCTCGATTCCGATGATGGAATAGCTTGACCGCTCCTTGATCTTTGCAGCCTTCTCCAGAGCCTCCTCTTCAGTTGCTGCAGTCACCACGATATTGATGACAGCCAGCTTGCCGAGGTCACTCTCATTGAATGCTTGGACTGTGTACTTGTACATGATTCTCTCCCTCCTTATTTTGCGACTCAGCTCCGACCATGCTGAATGCTGATTCAATTATATCCTCTGTGTGAAGATCTGTGAGATGTTGCCAGTGCTCTCTGCAGAGCAGCAGTGTCTCGCCATTGCGACTGAGACATGTGCCAGACCACTTCTTGCAGCCTTTGAATGCACAGTGGCCGAAGTTCACCTGAGATCCTCCAGCTCCTGCTCTAGCTTCGGCAGGAGTGTCTGAGCGAGGTCATGCATCTGCATCATCTCGATATGGTGGAGGTGAGCAGATATGGCGATGATCCGCCTGCAGACAAAAATGCCTGACTTCAGAGCCATCTTCTCATTGAGTCTTGCAAGCCATGCTTCCATCAGAATGCACTCCCTAGCTTGCCCTCTTTGAGCATTAGGCGAGCCTCCAGGATCATCTGCAGCTTGCCATCGGCCAGCTTGAAGCGAAGCCTCCTGACACTACTGGAGACACTTGGCTGGCTCACATCGAATACATTGCCTATCTCGGCATGAGTATATCCAGCACACAGCAGATCGACTATGAGCTGCTCCCTGAAGGTCAGCAAGTCATAGGTCTCCTCTGCTACTAGGAAGCCGACTGCCTTTTCCAGAGGAGTTATCTCTGAGTACATATCATTGAGATCCACTTCTTCGAGTTTGTGATCTTTGTTTTGCATCCTGATTCCGCCTTGTTACTCCGACAGTTCCATCATTGGCCCTGCCTATTGTGGCACTCTTGTCTCGGACTATTCTGGCAGATACATCTCGACCACACCTGTAGCATGGCACGACCACATTCTGCTTCTCGACTCCATCGAGGAAGACATCCTGCTCGAATCCACACCATTCATGCTTGTATCTATAGATCGCCATTGCTACTTCTTCTTCCTCTCGAGCTTCCGCCTTTGAGCTCGATTCATAAACTCGCCACCAGGACCACGCTTCTGAGACAATTCAAAATTCTCTTTTGCTGCAGCCATTGCAGCCTCATCTACCACAGCGACCCACTGCTTGCAGATATTGGACCAGGTGAGATTGCTGACCCACTGGAATGCAGCCTCGACATTCGGCTTCTCTTTGCCATCCATGATCAGCTCGATTGCATCTGCTGCAGCCTTCACATCCATGAGTGGTCGGACACGCTCATTGTCACCTTCCTTCACGATCCACATGCTAGGATCTGCACCGCTCGGGATCAGCTTGACACGATTCATTGCACCCATCTCAGTGAAGCTCGTATTGTCTGGAGCGACCACAGGAGTCTTTGTGGCCATTGCTTCGGTCATGGACAATCCCCACCCTTCACCGAGGGTAGTGGACAGCACGAGATCCGCTGCATTGTATATTCGATTCACATCATCGATCGGCATGCCCTGATTGGCATTGAAGATCTTCGGACTTGGCAGGAAGAATTCATACTCCTTGCCGAGACCGAGCTGATTGGCGATCGTGAAGATGTTGCCACCTGAGTCTTCATATTGCATGTGCAGGTAGAGCAATGGTCTTCGGCCACGATCCCACAGCTCCTTGAGTATCATGAGGCTTCTGGCTATGTCCTTGCGAGGCTGATTGCGATTGATGTTCACGATCAAGAATCGATCATCTGCTTTGCCATTGAAGTATGATTTGCGGAATGCCTTCACATCTTCCTTGTCTTGGATCGGGAAGAAGTGGCTCGGATTGTTACCATGATAGATAACT